>NZ_JBGMEL010000026.1:0-33184 GCF_041447225.1 Microbulbifer echini
GAACCTGTGACCTACGGCTTGTAAGGCCGTCGCTCTCCCAACTGAGCTAACCACCCCGTGTCAAGAGCTGCGTATCTTAATGATAATCCATGTGACGTCAAGATCTTATTTTGTGAATCCACAAATTAAGCCGATAAATGAGGAAATAGTAATTTTTCGCCCTGGTTGATCAATAAATAAGCGTTTCTTGTTTGTTTATCAGCCACTTCACCAGGACGAATCTTCGGTAAGTGACCTCAAAAGACATTAACTGGTCCCGGAATAACTCCCTGAGAACCTCAAAAGAGTGGAGTGGATCGTATTTGCTAAAGTGCTGCTCTTACAAAAGGCTAAAGCCATTAGAGGTGAGTAACTTATAACGCCTGTAACGTACAAGACCCGTTCGGGATAACGGAATTATTCAGAGGTTACTTAATAGGGGTTAGAAAATCTGTTCACACGTGACTGCACCTGACCTACTTGTTGACCAGAAAGCAGAGTTTAGTCTTGGCGGGAGGGTGGGCTTTATTCACAGAGTTAGTAATTATGTTTAGTTTGTAAACTATTTGGTCCCCCCGTCCATACTTCTATATTAAAAATTAATATTAGCTCCATTCATTAATGACTTTCACTAATTTTATTTTGGTCATTGTTTTTAACGAATTTATATGGTTAATGAATAGATCTCAGAAATTTAAGCAAGTTAATTTGATTTTTGGTGGGTTCATGTTTGGGTAGAGTTTAAACTTGGCAGCGTGGTGGTTAATCGCAGCCCAGCTTAATAAAGGTTAAGCCCACATTTTAAGTTCCTCAATCTGTGGTTTTGTAGTGTCATTAGCGATGATTGGCGGCTAATGTGGGCATTCACGCTAAGTGTAGGCCTTTATTTACCCTATTTGGTACTACGTAAAGAAAACTCCAGGAGGGAGGTTTTCAATATTTCTCGCAAAGAAATCGAAATAATCTTGCAAATCTTGCTATCAGCCATTCAAATATGCGAATTGTTTAAATAAATATAAAGTGCCACGCAGTTGGCATATTCCTTCGCTAGCTGTAATGAGTTATCGAGGTTCTAGAGTGAAGACAAGGAGAGGTTCATTGGGTACCCAGTCAAAAATATTTCATCCGCTCACCACGTCGCAGTTAGATGTATTTTATCACCAGCAACAGTTACCTGATTGTCCTCTATATAATATATGTGGCTATACAGTACTTAGGGGGCAGCTAAATGTGCCCTTACTTCGAAGAATATATTCACAACTTTCTACTAAATATGATGCGTTTCTTCTCAACTTTAAAGTGCAAGATGAAAAGCCTGTCCAGTTTATTACTGAACGAAAAGCTCGCGATTTGGAGCTAATTGACTTTACAAATGATGATGATCCAGAGCAGTCAGCGAAGTCATATTTAGAGTCTCACTTCAAAACTACATTTTCAATAGAAATAGATTGCCTAGTGGCAATGAAAATACTTCGACTAAGTGAAAAAGAGCACTGGTTAATTACGTTTGGACATCATCTCGTTCTAGATGGTTGGGGTGGCAGTAACCTTTTGAATGTGTTGGGGAGAACTTACTCTGAAAGTGTAACAAAAATTGACCGTTCAGATTTTTTTGGTCAATTTAATGTTGAGCAATTTTTGCCCACAATTATTGAGGATATTAAGTATCAAGACGGTAGTAAGTATTCACAAAGCAAAAAATATTGGATAGAAAAATTTACTACAGTCCCTGAACCTTTGTTGTCAAGGATGGTTCGTAGTGAACATGAATCTGGAGAATTAGTACCAAGTCGCAAGGTGTCAAAGAAATTTTCTGAAGATAGCTGTAAATCTTTAGCTCGCGCTGTAAAAAAACTAAGAGTAACGCCACAACAGTTAATAATCGCAGCGGTATATGTGTACTTTTCTAGAGTATTTCAGTTGGAAGAAATTGTACTGGGAATGCCGGTACACAATAGAGGTAATGCAAAGTATAAAAAAATAATTGGAATGTTTGCAAGCACGACTCCACTAAAGCTGAACTTTAACCCTCTTTGTACCTTAGAAAATCTAATCTATGGAATCGCAGCCACTCAGCGACAGGATCTACGCCACCAAAGATATCCAATTAGCCACCTTAATAGGGATCTTAATTTATCGGCAAAAGCAAGATCGCGAATATATGATATTAACTTTAATTATTTGAAAATTGACTATAACTCTAGTTTTGATGGCATTGAGGCCTACTCAAATTATTGCACTAGTGGTTACTCGCAGATCCCATTAAGTATAAATTTAATTGATTTTGGAGGAGGGCAAAACCTAGAGCTTCAGCTGGAATACAATTTGAGTTTTTACGACGATCAGGTCGCAGAACAATTGTTGGAAAAATTAGTTCAGCTATCTGGAGAAGTGCCTAAATTATTAGGCAAGTCGATTTCTGAAGTAGACCTTATCTCAAGGGATGAAAATTCACTCTTAAATAAATATAGCGGAAAAGAATCTTTTACGCTACCTCCACTTAGGTCAGTTGTTGAAGAGTTTTCTAAACATGCTGACTCACATAGAGACAAAATTGCGGTAGTTTGTGGCGATTTTAGTTTAACTTATGGCGAATTGGAAGCTAGGACTAACCAGCTGTCTAGAATGTTGCACGATCTGGGAGTAGGTTCAGAAATCTTTGTGGGTATTTGTGTATCTCCTTCAATTGAGATGTTGGTTGCAATACTGGGAGTGATCAAAGCTGGAGGAGCATATGTCCCCATAGATCTGGACTTTCCGGAAGATAGGGTAGAGTTTATTGTCCAGGATAGCGAAATTAAAGTATTAATATGCGATCAGGAAACTTCGAGTAGGCTTAATTTCCAGGCAATAGAGCAGCTAGTGCTTGATTCTCAAGAGGTAGAGAAAGCACTTAAATCTTATAAAGATACAGCGATAACTTGTGAAGCGAAGCTGGAGAGCTTGGTATATATGATATATACCTCTGGTTCTACAGGGCGTCCCAAGGGTGTATTGACCGAGCATGCGCAATTAGCTAGCTATCTGAGTGCAATCCGCTCTAGATATTTACTCCCCAAGGGCCTGCGATACGCGGTGCTCTCAAGTATAGCGACAGACCTTGGTAATACATCCTTATATTTGTCCCTCGTTAATGGTGGTTGTATCTACATCTTAGATAAAACCATTGTAATGCAGAGTGATGAATTAAGTGAATATTTAAAAGAAAGTAAAATTGACCTATTAAAGATCACGCCTAGCCATTTTGATGCTTTATTTACCCCTCAAATGCTAAAGGATAAATTTGACTGTTCTTGGCTTTTCATAGGTGGAGAGGTCATTTCCCCAAGCCTGTACAATAAGATCCGATCGCTTGTATTTACAAAAAAATGCCATGTCATTAATCACTATGGTCCTACAGAAACGACCATAGGATGTACTACCTATCAGATAAGTGGTGAGGAAGTTGCAGATCAAATCCCAATAGGTCGGCCATTACCAAATCGCACTGCATATATATTGGATTATAATAATAAGCACTTGCCAATTGGTGAGGTAGGAGAGCTTTATATTGGTGGCGATGGTGTCGGGCGAGGATATCATCGTCAGGCGAAATTAACGTCTGAAAAATTTCAGCCAGATACGCAGTCAGGACGCGCAGACTCAAAGCTGTATAAAACAGGTGATTTAGCGCGGTTCCTGCCAGATGGGAATATCATTTTTGTTGGCAGAAAGGATAATCAGGTAAAAATACGAGGTTATCGCATTGAGTTAGAGGAGATTGAGAGGGCCATAAGCAATCTACCAGCTGTAGATATTGCTGCGATAGTTACACAATGTGAAAATAATGGTCGATCACGACTAATTGCATACCTGATTTTAAATAGTGATACCCAAAAAACCAATGTCCTTAAAGAAATAGATAGCTCTCTTAAGAAATTATTACCTCCACATATGCTGCCATCACAATATTGTGTGATGAAAAAATTACCTCTAACGACTAATGGAAAAATTGATCGTAAAAACCTTCCAGATCCAGAAAGCTATGAAAATACTTCAGCTGAAAAAATCAAAAAGTCCGATGTTGAGTATGAGTTATCTAAAATTTGGGCAGGCTTATTCGGACTTGACACAAAAGAAATCAGAGTCAACGACAATTTTTTTGAATTGGGTGGTGACTCTATTTTAGCTATTCAGTGTGTGTCACGCGCACGTGAAGTCGGGATGGTATTTAAAGTTAAAGATATATTCGATACTCCGAGTCTGAGAGAAATCGCCGACAAAATAGAGCAAATTGAAGTAGTTGACTTACAAAAGGAAGGGGTAGGAACAGTTAAGCTGTTGCCGATCCATCATCGTTTCTTCGAAATATCGACAGAATTAAATCACTACAACCAGTCGTTGCTATTGGAGTCTCCAACATGGCTGGATATAGATTTGTTGCATCTTATTGTTGATAAACTTTATGTTAGTCATGATGCTTTGCGTCTCGTATTTGCTCGAGAGGGAGAGCTTTGGCGAGCGAAATATGGACCACATACAGAACAATTGGCAGATAAATCCATTGAAGTAATAAGATGTGAAGAGTCCGACATTGAAGAGCATGTAAATAAGCTCCAGCGCAGTTTTAATTTGAATGTTGGGCCGCTTTTTAAGGCTGCTTTGTTTATCCTGCCTACTGGGTTAAATCGATTGTTATTAACTGCCCATCACAGTGTGGTTGATGGTGTGTCATGGCGGGTTCTACTGGGAGATATAGAGCAATTAAGCAGACAATTTAGGCAGGGTCAAGAGTTGTATCTGCCTCCTAAAACAACCTCTTATAAAAAGTGGTCCGAATATTTATATCTTTATGCCTCCTCGGAAAAGCTGAAAAGCGAAGTTGAATATTGGCTGGAACAAATCAGTGGGCTATCGCCCAGAGAACCGGTACCGCTGAAAGAATTTTCTATAATAAAATTCAGTGTCAGTGAAGAGTGTACTGAGAAATTTATAGGTGGGTCAAATAAGGCATACCATACCAAAACAGATGAGTTACTTTTGGCAGCTCTATCTAGAGCTTTTAATAGATGGGACGGTCGGAAATCTCTAACGCTAACGTTGGAAGGTCATGGTAGAGAGGGTTTAAATAGCGATTTGGAGCTTTCGCGTACGATTGGCTGGTTCACTGTAGAGTATCCCCTCACCATTAATTTTGATGGTGAAAGTATTGAGAGCCACATATTTTCTGCAAAAGAGTCTTCTAGATCGGTGCCAGAAAAGGGTATTGGATTTGGCGTGCTTAAGTATTTGAGTGAAGCTCCAGAACTTAAGAATTTACCAACGCCAGAAATACTATTTAATTATCTAGGGCAGTTTGATCAGGTAGTTAACAACGAGCATGTCTTTTCGATGTTAGATTGCCCCGGAGATATGGTAAGCCCTTTGCGCCCGCAGTCCCACGCTCTAATTTTTAATGCGCTTATCAATAAGGGCAAGTTAACTTTTGAGCTTCGCTTTTTAGACGGTAATTACGATTTAGAAAATATAAATAGCCTATGTGCACTTGTATGTAAATCTATAGAGGAAGTGACAGATCATTGTTGCAAAAAATCCGGTGGGTACTTAACGGTTTCAGATTTCCCTTTACTTGGGAAAGATAATTGTCCAGCCAAGTTGAGTCAAGACCAGTTAAACCATTGGCAAATATCTAACAATATCGACGATCTATATCCTGCAACTGGTATACAAAGCGGCTTACTATTTCATGGGTATTTGGAGACTGAGGCATATGTAAGTCAGAAAATATTAAAACTGGAAGGTAAATTAGATCCCACTCTAATGGAGCAGGCTTGTCAGAAATTACTTGATGCAGAAGGCATTCTTCGTACCCAATTTATGAGGGATAAACATGGAGAGATATACCAGCTGGTCCAATCAGAGGCTATCTTGCCATGGAGATTTGAAGATCTTTCAAGTTTAGATAGTGAATCACAGAATAGTCTGATCGAAGAGTTCAAAAACCGCGATAAATCTTTGGGTTTTGATATAGAAATCGCTCCCCTAATACGTATTGCTTTTTGGTACTTAGGGAAGAACCAATATCAGCTATTATGGACGCAACATCATGCTACTTGTGATGGGTGGTCTTCATCATTAATGTTCAATAGACTGGTTGATAACTACCAAAACTTATCGGAAAAGATTGATTTAGTTCATTGCAATTCTTATACCTATAAAGTCTATCTAGAGTGGCTTTCCTGTCAGGACAAGGCATCTGCTAATCATTTCTGGAAGGAGGAACTAGGTGGTATAAATGCATCAACAGCATTGCCAAATCTCAAATCTTTAGGAAGTGAAAATAGAAAATTTGAAATTAACTCGGTTTTAACAAAATCAAAGGCGCAAAACCTATCCCAGTTAGCGAAAAATTGTCGGGTGACCTTTAGCACCCTTATTCAAGGAGCTTGGGCTCTTTTACTGAGCCGCTATAGTAATGACGAGGAAGTTATCTTTGGAGTAACGGTATCTGGACGTCCAGCGGATTTAGCGGGTGTGGAAAACATTGTAGGCCCTTTGCTAAATACTATACCTAGTCGTGTAGGGTTAGCGGAGGATCAGAAATTGGGGGCATGGCTAAGAGAGTTGCAATCCGCGCATATTAAAAGAGAACAGTATAGCTACCTTCCCCTATCTGAAATTTCACAAGCGGCAAATTTAAACGGTGGAAATTCCCTATTTGACAGCATAGTCGTAGTTGAGAACTACCCCATAACGTCTAGTTTATTTAAAGGTGAAAGTACTAGAGAAATCCAGTTAATCGAAGCAAAAAGTTTCGAGGAAACCAATTATGGGCTTGCGCTAGTGGTAACAATGGGTGATAAAGTTACACTTAGCTTAAAATATCACCAAGATAAAATTGACGATAAACTAGCAAAAAATATCTCTGAGTATTATCAGAATCTACTTATTACGATGTGTCAGGGTTCTGAAATCACACTATCTTCTTTGACACTTCTGTCAAAAGAAGATCAATTTGAATCTTTACTAGGTGAAACTACTGTACCTCTGAGATATCCAGCTCAACATTGTATTCATCATCTAATTGAGAAGCAGGTGGAATTTCGAAGAGATGAGATTGCTTTAACTTGTGGGGGAAATCAGCTTACCTACCTTGAGCTAAATACTCGAGCCAATCAGTTGGCCCGCTACTTAAAAGAGCGTGGTGCCAACACAGAAGTATTGATTGGAGTTTACTTAGAGCGTTCAACCGATATGGTTGTGGCGTTACTGGCCATCTTAAAAGCTAGTGCCGCCTACGTACCTATAGATCCTAATTACCCTGAAGTCCGTGTTAGGCATATTATTGAAGACAGCGGACTTGAATTAATGCTTTCGGATCAAGAAATTCCTCTGGCTCAGGAAATAGCTGATCTCGACATAATTAGGATGGATTCATGTAGAGTTCAGGAAGAATTGCATAACTACTCTAAAGAGAATCTTGATACAGGTGAGTTGAAACCGGAATCTCTTGCTTATGTTATCTACACGTCAGGTTCAACAGGCCTACCCAAGGGAGTTCTAGTTGAGCATGGTAATATTGTTCGATTATTTAATTCGACAAATGAGCAGTTTCAGTTCTGCCCAGATGATGTCTGGACAATGTGCCACTCCTATGCATTTGACTTTTCAGTATGGGAAATTTGGGGAGCGCTAAGCTATGGAGGACGGTTAGTCATTGTTTCTCAAGAGACATCTCGCTCTTATGACGATCTCTACCGGTTACTCATTGAAGAGCAAGTCACTGTTCTGAACCAGACTCCGGGATCGTTTTATCAACTGGCCCACATTGATGAGGCCCATAGAAGCCCCTTATCTCTTCGCTTTGTCATTTTTGGTGGCGAAGCATTAAATTTGGCGGCCTTAAAGCCGTGGGTTTCTCATCGTGGCGATACTTCTCCGCAGCTGGTGAATATGTATGGCATTACTGAAACGACTGTTCATGTCACTAGCCGGATAATAAGAACTAAAGATATAGAAAGTGCGCAAGGTAGTTTAATTGGATCACCTATTAGTGATTTAAGCCTGTATATCTTTGATCGCTCAATGAATGTACTGCCTCCTGGTGCAATAGGAGAAATGTATGTGGGGGGGAATGGAGTATCGCGAGGATACCTTAACAGAGATGTATTGACTTCAGAGCGATTTTGTAAGCACCCACTTATTCCAGAAATACGGCTCTATAAAACTGGCGACTTGGCTAGAAGAATTGCTGGTGATGAAATTGAATACCTCGGGCGGATTGATGATCAGGTTAAAGTTCGCGGGTTTCGTATAGAGCCAGGAGAAATAGAACAGCAGATATTAACACTTGGAAAAGTAAAATCGGCTGTCGTCAATATGTGCTCAAATGACTTGGAGGATACATACCTGGTTGCTTATGTTTGTCTTGACAAAGGACAAAATGAAACTTCTTTGGATGATGTGAGGCAGTATCTTAGAGAAAGGTTACCAGAGTACATGCAGCCTTCATTTTATATGGAGCTTGATCAAATCCCTCTGACCGCCAATGGAAAGGTGGATAGAAAATCACTTCCTCAGCCAGAGCGCGCACCAACTGGATCACACTATAAACCCCCTCAAGGAGATATTCAGCTTAGACTTGTGAAAATTTGGGCTGACTTGTTGCGAATACCGATAAGCAAAATAGGTCGCAATGCACATTTCTTTGCCCTGGGAGGGCACTCATTGCTATCAGTACGTCTCGCAACTGCTGTGCGCAATGAATTTGATGTTGAATTAGAAATACGAGAGGTATTTGAATATGCTGAGCTATCAGAACAGGCTGAGCGAATTAGCTCTTCAAAGCAAAAAATAACGCACCACAATATTATTTCTTTATCGGAAGGTCGTAAGACACTGTCCTTTTCCCAGCAACGTTTGTGGTTTATAGACAGTTTAGAAGGGGAAAGCAGTCAATATAACTTGTCAGGTGCTTTTCTAGTACAGGGGAATTTTTCTGAATTAGCTGCCGAAGAAGCATTTTTCCGTATTATTTCACGTCATCATAGCTTACGTACCGTCTTTATAGATAATGGCCAAGGCGTTGAACCATATGTAAAAGAGGCGGAATCTTTCCACCTTCGACGCATGGATATAAGGGGGGTGAATGGGGAAAAACAGAATTCCGAAATTGAACGTCTTTTGGAGAGTGAAGAAACTCAATCCTTTAATTTGTCATATGACTTAATGCTGCGAGCGGGTTTTATCCGAATTAAAGATAGTGAAGGTATTCTATTCATAAGTATGCATCATATTGCATCGGATGGTTGGTCTGTTGGGATTTTACTGGAAGAGTTTTCCTTACAATATGAGTCAGTTTTATTAAATAAAAAAAATTACATACCTCCCTTATCATTTCAGTATGAAGATTTCGCTCATTGGCAATTACAGCAGTCTTCTGAAGAAAATTTCCTTAGCCAGCTAGGGTATTGGGATAAGCAGCTTAAAGATCTTCCTCCTGTTCATAACCTACCTTTGGACTTTCCGCGCCCCAGTAAAATAGGGCAAAAAGGTGCGAAGGCATCACTGAGTCTAAAGAAAGCTGAGAGCGAGATGCTAAAGGCATTTGCTCTTGAGCAGGATGTAACTCTATTTATGCTTATCCACGCTGCCTTTTCTTTAATAGTTGCTAGACATAGCAATCAACAAGATATTGTTGTTGGTACTCCTGTAGCAGGACGTCGGAATAAAGATCTAGAAAGGATGATAGGCTTTTTTGTTAATACATTAGTTTTGCGTGTTGACTGTGATCTAGAGCAAGATTTACCTTGCTATTTAGAACAGATTAAGCGAGTAAATTTAGAAGCCCAGGACAACCAAGATATACCATTTGAGCACTTAGTAGAGCGTCTCAACCCGGAGCGCAGTACACAATATAGCCCATTGTTTCAGATTTTGTTCACGATGGATAATACAGACAAAGTTGCGCTTCAATTACCTAGCTTAACTGTCTGTGAGTTAGAGCGCAGACTGATACAGGCAAAATTCGAGCTCTGTCTAAATGTTTGTGAAAATAAATCCGGAATTGAATTCGAACTTATCTATAACAGTGCACTATTTAAGGAAGATCATATTCTGCAATTAGCTAAACAGCTTTTAAGGCTGTTGGTTAGTCTTCCTACACACAAGAACAGTCGACTTATAGATCTACCGCTTATTGATTCAGCGGCGGAAAATATCTTGAAGGGTAATGAAATGTCGTTACCTGAAGGACCAGTTCAAAGCAAGTTTGAGAAAATAGCTAAACGACAACCGGATTTACCAGCGCTTATATGGGAAGGTCAGTCAATCAGTTACGGAGAATTGAATACCCAGTCTAATAAGTTAGCCCATTTACTGCGTAAAAAAGGCATAGGTCCAGAGGATAGGGTGGGGCTGTGTCTTGAAAGAGGCCCCAGTTTAATTATCGCATTACTTGCTACTCTGAAGGCAGGCGGTGCGTATGTGCCGCTAGATCCTGCATATCCTAATACTCGATTAGCATTCATGCTCGAAGACAGTGGGGTTAAATTAATATTGGGTGAGAGTCATAGTAAGGAGGTGCTAAAAGGCAGCTTGACCAGCATAATCTGGCTGGATGAACACACCTTATCAGAATTTCCTAACGAAGAGCCACTGAGTTTATATAATAGCCACCACTTAGCTTATTTGATCTACACCTCCGGCTCGACTGGTACTCCTAAAGGAGTAATGGTTGAGCACCGTAGTTTATTGAATGTAAATGAATTTGAAATACTTGATTATGAGTTAGGTGCTGGAGATCGAATCTTGCATTGCATGTCGTTCAATTTTGATCCTGCAACTAGCGTACTGTTTAGTGGATTAAATTCTGGAGCAGCTATCTATCTGGCTGATACTCACTCAAGTGTCACTACATTTATTAAGGAGCATGAGCTCACTCACGCTATCCTTCCGGCAGCAGTTCTTGCCGCTGAGGAAGAGCAGCAACTCCCATCGTTAAAGATGATTGGTGTTGGAGGTGAGGTTTGTCCACTTAAAACTGTACAATATTGGTCTCAGGGACGTAAATTCTTCAATTTGTATGGCCCCACTGAATGTACAGTAACGGCTGTCAGAGAGCGGTATACCGGAACAGACAATAAGCTAACTATTGGAAGACCTATAGCTAACACCTATTGTTATGTACTTGATGATATGCAGCGATCTGTGCCACCGGGAGCCGTTGGTGAGCTTTATATCGGCGGGTTAGGATTGGCTAGAGGCTATCACGGTTGCCCCGATCAAAATGCATTGCGATTTATAGATAATCCGATTTGTACTGGCGAAAAACTCTATCGAACTGGTGATATGGTACGCCAACTTGCTGATGGTAAGCTCGAATTCCTAGGTCGTATTGATGAGCAAGTTAAATTGCGAGGGTTTCGAATAGAACTAGGTGAAATCGAATCCATATTATTGGGCATGCATGAAATTGAAGCAGCAGCTGTAGTCACTAGGGATGAATTTCCTGGCCAACTTGTTGCATATATTTGCTTAAATAGCGAGTTCGATACTGATGAATATATTCGTATCATTCAATCTGAATTAGCCTCAAAATTACCTTCATATATGTTGCCTGCTGCCTATTCAGTTATAGGGAAGTTACCTTTAACTATAAATGGCAAACTAGACAAAAATGCTCTGCCAATACCATCGATTATAGATGCGGCAGAATATATAGCGCCTGCTACAAACATAGAAATTGAACTGGCAAAAATTTGGGCACAACTGCTACGGTTGAAACTCGATGATATAGGTGTAAATGATAGCTTCTTTGCACTGGGGGGACACTCGATTTTGGCAATAAAATTAGTGAATTCTATTGAGAGGGTTTTCTCCATTACTATTTCCCTGAAGAAGATATTTGAGTTAAGTAGTTTGTCAAACTTATCTGCATATATTGAAAGTATACAAAGTGATAAATCTACAAAGCTTTCCGATGTTAAAAGAATACAAAATCTTTCGTCGATAGAAGTGGAATCTGCAGAGAGCATAGAGGAGTTTGAGTTGTGAGCCTGTTTAATTTTCTGATTCAGTTAAAAGAACAAAGAATTATTATAAGCTTGGATGATGGACAGCTTCGGGTTCGGGGTAACAAGGATGAAATCACTTCGGAAATAAAGTTTAAACTCAAAGAAACAAAAGAAGAGATAATTGCTCACTACATTAGGTTGGGTATAACTAGTAATAATCAGCTTGCACCTGTGACTCTTCAACAGCAGCGACTGATTATTATCGATAAAATGCAGCCCGGGCTATCTCTGTTCAATATGATTGGTGCCCAAGAGATCCAAGGTGAGCTGATAAAGGACGCAATAAATTGGTCTTTTCAGAAGATTTATGAGCGACATGGTTCACTACATACAAACTTTTTTAATGAAGACGACTTCTTTTATCAGGTGGTTAAGCGCTCGGATTCCTTTAAAATAAACGAAGTTGACTTAAGCGGGATATCTGATGGAACACTAGATTCCAAGCTTGATTCCATATTTAAACTTGAATGCAAAATAGCATTTGACCTGGAAGCAGATCAAATGCTGCGCGTAAAGCTTATTAAGATATCTGAGAAGAAGCATATTTTAATTTATAGCATGCATCATATAGTCAGTGATGGCTGGTCGATGGGAGTGATGCTAAATGAATTAAACCACTATTATAATGCGTATCTATCTGGAGATAGAGTGGAGCTTCCTCCATTACGCATACAGTATTCAGATTATGCCCACTGGCAAAAAAAACAAATTGAGAGCCCTGAATATCTTAGCCAGGTAAGTTATTGGGTAGAGCAATTGGAGGGTATACCGGAGATACATAACCTTCCACTCGATAGGTCAAGGCCAGCAATACAGTCATATCATGGAGGAGTATATCGCAGTCAAATAAGTGCCGAATTAAAATCGTTATTTGTTCAAACCTGCCGTGAAAATAATGCCACTTTATTTATGGGGCTACATGCTGTTTTTGCAATTTTAATACATCTCCACGGTAATCAAAATGATGTAGTGATAGGGACGCCAACTGCGGGTAGGGAGAAAGATGATCTAAACCCACTTATTGGGTATTTCTTGAACACTTTAATTCTTCGCTCACGTATCAATAGTACTCTAAGTTTTATTGATATTTTAGAGCAAAGTAGAGAGTTAGTGCTGGATGCATTCTCTCATCAGCAAGTTCCGATTGAGAAGTTGATGTCATCTTTAGGTGTCGATAACGATATGAGTTATTCTGCACTATTCCAGGTTATGCTAATTCTGCAGAGCAATGATAATGGTTGTTTTTCTGCTCCCAATTTGGAATCTAAATATATAAATCCTGAACTTCCACTAAGCAAGCTTGATATCACTTTGAGTATAATTGAAGTCGATGATGGGTTAATGCTTGGATGGGAGTATAATAAAGATATCTTTGATAAGTCTACAATAGTTAGTTTTTCAAAACGTTTTTCTCATCTTATACAGTCCTTTATAGATTCCCCAAATATGTCCTTAATGGATTTGAACACCATTTCAGAGGATGACCTTTCTTGTTTGGAATATTGGGGTTCAAAAGAAAAAAAATCCAAGTCTCTGAAGAGTGTAATTGAGCAATTTCACCAGTGTGTATACTCAGAACCAAATAAACTAGCGTTAATGGGCGCTGATGATTTTGTGTTGACCTATCAAGAGCTCGATAACAAAGCTAATCAGTTTGCTAACTTTTTAACAACTAATAGGGTAGTTGCAGGAGATGTTGTTGGCATATGTCTGCCAAGATCTCAGGAGCTAGTTATTGCTATATTGGCTCTTTGGAAAATAGGAGCAACATACCTGCCAATTGACAGTGAATACCCACTAGAACGGATTCAGGCGATTTCTTCTGATGCAAATTTAAGTAAAGTACTTACTCTTAACGAATATAAAGGCAGATTTCCAGATTTATCTATACTATCTATTGATGGCATGAAGACCGCTGACATTATTAATAGTCAGCAAAAGAACTTTAGCCCTGGCTCCAGGGCTGAGCCTGAATCCTTAGCCTATATTTGTTATACCTCTGGTTCTTCAGGTAAACCCAAAGGAGTTATGACTACACAAGGAAATCTGTCAAGCTATCTTGATTCGGCACGAAAAAGCTATAGTCTCGGTGAGAATGAAAGAGTTCTCCAGTTCTCATCTCCCTCTTTTGATATCTTCGTTGAAGAATTTTGCCTAGCTTACTCAGGTGGAAATTGCCTGGTTCTGAGAGATGAAGAGATACTTTCTGGCGGGGTGTATTTTTGGGAGTATTTACAAAGAAAAGAAATATCTTTTGTTAGCCTGCCAACTGCCTATTGGCATTATCTAGTTCGAGAAATAGGCAATGATGATATCCCAAGTTTGCCAGAGCTAAAAACTATTGTACTGGGTGGTGAGGCAATGTCTTTGCCAGCCCTCAATCGATGGAATCAGTATTTTAAAGGACAGGTAAAAATCATAAATACTTATGGTCCAACCGAATGTACAGTGGTTGCAACATCCTATGAGATACCCGAAGACCAAGAGTTTCCATTAGGAATTCCAATCGGTAAACCTCTGCCACATATAAGCACTTATATCCTTGATGAAGGACTGAAGCCCGTGCTGCCTGGTTGTGTTGGTGAGCTGTGCTTGTCTGGACCGAGTATTTCACCAGGCTATTATAACCAGCCCTTAAAAACTACTGAAGTTTTTGTCAAGTCCCCGTGGCTCAATAAATTGCTGTATCGAACGGGTGATCTAGTACGTTATCAAAATGATGGAAACCTTATCTTCCTTGGTCGTTATGATCGTCAGTTGAAGGTGCATGGGTTTAGAGTTGATTTGGGTGAGATTGAAGAGGCTATTGCTGGTCTCGCTGGTATACGATCTTGTTATAGTCAAATAATTGATGAGGCTAATAAAGATAAAAGAATAGGTGCTTATGTTGTTGCGGATGAAACAATCACTTTAGAGCAATTGAAGTTCAGAGCTTCACAAATTCTTCCTCGATATATGTTGCCAAGTACATACATCTTCTTGAAAGACCTCCCACTTACCAAAAATGGAAAAATCGACACGGAATCTCTACCTGACTTTGGAATCGAGCAAGTTAGCCTAGAACCTCTGATAGATGATCTCGAATATTCATTGGCAGAAATATGGTCGGAATTATTGAGGGTGGATTTAAGCAGGATAGGCGCTAACTCACACTTTTTTGATTTGGGTGGCCAAAGCTTATTGGCAATGAAATTAATTTCTGAAATAAAAAGATTATTTAATGTTGAGCTGCAAATCAAAAATATATTTGAGCGAAGTGAATTACGATCGCTTGCTCAACTGATTAAGCAAATTGTTTCTCAAGAGGAACTCTCGGCTGAATTATCAGCGTTACCGAATGAGTCACTGGATGAGTTGGAGTTTTAAAATGGATAAGACAGCGGAAGTTATAAGAATATTAAATGTTGCGGGTATCCATTTGTATGTTGCTGAAGGGAAATTAAAAGCAAAGGCAAAAAAGGGCAAGCTTAAACCTCAATTTGTTGAAATGATTAGAGAGCACAAAGTGTCTCTTCAGTCGTTTTTAGAGAATGATTCTCGAGGCGCTATAGAAATTGATGATCTAGCTAAGATTGTCCCAGTGGTTCGTAGTTCTGACTTACTTCCGGTATCCGATACTCAGAGACGTCTTTGGTTTTTAGATAGAATGGGTGATGGAGCAGAATACATAATGCCAGGTGCGCTGAAAGTATCTGGAAAGTTTGATGTTGATATAGCGGAACAGTCATTTCATATCATTATAGATCGCCACGAATCTCTCCGGACAATATTCGTGGAAGTTGAGGGTGAACCGTATCAACAGGTGCTTAAAGACAATGATTTTTATATTAGAAGATTAGACTTTTCTGGGCTATCCGATGCAGAAAGAAGTCAGCAGATTAAAGACCTGATTGAGAGTGAGGGAGTAAGTCTGTTTGATCTCTCTCAAGACCTTATGTTGCGTGTTTCCTATGCAAAGGTATCCCCTATAGAAGGAGTTTTAACCTTTAGTATGCATCATATCGCTTCAGATGGCCATTCTACTGGGGTTTTACTAAGAGAATTTGCTACGCTATATGAGAAACTCACTTCTAATAAGGGCTGGCTACTTCCTGATTTACCAGTACAATATGTGGACTACGCGATTTGGCAGCGTACATATTTAAAAAGTGAACGCGTTAAAACTCAGCTTAATTTTTGGGAGTCTAATTTACAAGAGATTCCTGCAGTTCACACCCTACCGTTAGATAAACCCCGCTCAAAAAAATTTAATACCTGTGGATCCAGGTATGTGATTAACTTAGATCGCCAATTATCTTTAGAGCTAAAAAAAATAGCTCGAGAAAATAATGTCACCCTATTTATGTTGCTGCATGCAGCATTTTCCGTGTTACTTGCCAAGTATTCCTCTTCGTCAGATATTGTAATAGGTACGCCTGTAGCCAATAGAGGCTCTAACGAATTAGAAAACTTAATTGGTTTTTTTGCTAACACAATTATACTTAGGACTACTTGTACTTCTGAAGTTGCATTTAGCGAATACTTAAATGAAGTCAAGAAAGTTAACCTTGATGCTCTAAACAATCAAGAAGTACCAATTGATCAATTGGTCGAGCGCTTATGCTCTGACAGAAATACTGGTTATATGCCGTTATTTCAAATCATGTTCTCAATGAATAATACTCAGTCTGAGACATTAAATTTGCCAGATGTTGAGTTGGAGTTTATAGAAAGCCAAACTGGTCATAGTAAGTTTGAATTGTTGCTAAACGCTGTTGAAGTTGATGATAGTATTCGCTTGACATTTGAGTTCGATACAGAGTTGTTTTTGTTGGAATCTGTTGTTCGAATGGCAGTTAATCTTCAGTGCTTGCTGAAAGACATAGTAGTTCGTGTTGATTGCCCTATCGGACACTTAAATTATATTGATGATAACGAACTCAAACTTATTCATAAGTTGGATTCGGCTCCAGAGTTCAATTCTACTACTTTTAAAAGTATTTGCTCTCAGTTTGAAAGTCAGGTCCAAAATAGGCCCAACCAAATAGCTGTATCTAATGGTAATGAATTTCTTACGTTCGCACAGCTGAATGAACATTCAAATCAGCTTGGTTGTTACCTTCGAGAAAATGGTGTTAAAGAAAATGTACTAGTAGGCCTGCTGCTTAACCGTTCGATCGATATTATAGTGGCCATATTTTCTATATGGAAGGCTGGGGGAGCCTACGTCCCATTAGATCCGTCTAGTTCTTCGTCACGCTTGGACTTCCTTCTCAAGGACAGTGGTGTCGAGTTACTTATAACTCATAAATCTTTACAGAACCGGGTAAAAGGGGTGAGTAGTATTACTGTTGATGATGCCTTCTTTAAGGCTGAGTTAGCACAGTGTTCGACTGCGAACCTCACAATATATGATAGAGACTCCAGTAAGGATTTGGCGTACGGGATTTACACCTCCGGTTCAACTGGACAACCCAAAGCGGCGCTTATTCAGAATGAATCATTGACCAATCTGGCCAATAATATCCGAGATTGGGGGTTAATTAAAGAGGGGGACGTATGGGGTTGGGTTTCTTCTTATGCGTTTGATGCTTCGTTACAAAGTATTATTCAGTTGGCTGGTGGCGTGTCCCTTGTCATTGTTGATGAGGACATAAAGCGAGAGGGAGCTAAACTCAGAAGGCTAATCTCTAAATTTAATATTCAGGTTATGGACTGCACCCCCTCTCTTCTTGAAAGTTGGTTTAGCCAAAATTTGGCTTCCTGTCTTCCAAACTTAGTGATTGGTGGTGAAGAGATATCTCAAGATTTATGGCATCGTCTGGTTAAATGGAAAACTCTGCATGAGCGTTCAGCTATAAATGTCTATGGACCTACGGAGTGCTGTGTAAACAGTACTTATAGTGTTATAGAAGGAGAATATCCAAATATAGGGATTCCCCTGAATAATGTAAGAGTAAAGGTCCTAGATGTACATAGATCTGAAGTTCCTTTAGGGGCGGTAGGGGAATTGTACATTGGTGGGCATGGTCTGGCTAAGGAATATCTGAATCGGCAAGATCTCACCAGTCAAAGATTTGTGTCAATGGTACCAAAAGGTGAGAGATACTACAGAACGGGTGATTTAGTGAGGCTTCGTCCATCAGGGGAGCTTATATATGTTGGTAGGATAGATGACCAAATCAAAATACGAGGTTATCGAGTTGAGTTGGGTGAAATAGAGTACCATCTTATTTCTCACGAGCATGTTGAAACGGCAGTTGTCATGTATCGTGAATTAACTGAAGGGCAGAAATATTTAATTGCATATGTTGTGTTTCGTCACCCTGAATTGGTGGGTGACGAAGTAGAGGAGATAAAGAGCACACTTGCCAATGAACTCCCGTCATATATGCATCCTTCCTTTTATGTGAAGCTCGATAAAATACCTTTAACCAGCAATGGTAAAGTTGATAAAAAAGCGCTTCCAGAGCCTAGTCGTATTGAGTCACATAGCCGATATGTAAAGCCAGAGGGAAAAATTCAAAAAAGGCTTGTAAATATTTGGTCTGATTTATTGCAGTTGCCAACAGACAAAATTGGAGCTAATTCAAATTTCTTTACTCTTGGGGGGCATTCACTTCTATCTGTACGTCTGATCGCTGCTGTACGTGTTGAATTTGGTGTGGAATTGGCAGTTCGAGAAATATTTGAATGCCCAATATTGGCTGAATTTGCGCGATGTATTGATCAAACACAAGAATCTGCCCTACGGCCTCAGATAAGCCCGTCATGTGATATAGTCGGTCCTATACCTTTATCTTTTGCACAGCAACGCCTTTGGTTTATTGACCAACTTGAAGGTGGTAGCCCCCATTACAATATGTTTGGCGCTTTTTCGGTTACTGGGAGCTTTTCAGAAGAGGCAGCCGAAGAGGCATTTACTCGAATCATTTCCCGTCACCATTCCTTACGTACTGTATTCGTTGATGAAGGACAAGGTGTAGAACAGCGTATACAGGATTCCGACAATTTTTCGCTAGTACGTTCAGATCTTAGTCACTTTTTTGCAGATCAACGTTTTGAAAAAATTCAACAGCAGCTTAGCAAAGAACAAAACAGAATTTTTGATTTGGCCCATGACTTAATGTTGCGTGCGGGCTACATACATACAGCTGAGGATGAAGGTGTATTATATATTAATATGCACCATATCGCTGCTGATGGTTGGTCAATAGGGCTATTGGTAAAAGAGTTTGGAATACAATACGAAGCTATTTTGGCAGGTATGAGTGATCAGTTGCCGTCGCTTCCTTTTCAGTATACAGATTATGCTAGTTGGCAGAGAAATTGGTTTAACAGCGAGGCTTTTACTTGTCAGTTGGAGTACTGGGATGAGCAGCTTCGTGAACTACCCCTTGTTCATAATCTGCCATTGGATTACACGCGCCCACAAAAATTGAGTCAAAAAGGAAAGCAAGTTTGTTTAACTTTAGATAAACATAACGGGGAGGCTCTGAAAGCGTTTGCTCTGGAAAGTGGGGTGACGTTATTTATGCTATTACATGGTGCTTTTGCCTTGCTATTATCTCGCCATAGCGGCCAAAGCGATATCGTGGTGGGTACACCTGTTGCTGGTCGTTTACAACAAGAACTGGAGGAAATGATAGGGTTCTTTGTTAACACTTTAGTGCTAAGACTCAACTGCAACCTAGAACAAACTCTATCTACCTATTTACAGCAGGTAAAGCAAGTCAATTTAGATGCCCAGGCAAATCAGGACGTTCCATTTGAGCACTTAGTTGAGAGACTTAACCCCGAACGAAGTACCCAATATAGCCCGTTATTCCAAGTTTTGTTTACGATGGATAATAATGAGCGAACTAATTTGGAGTTGCCTCGTACTCGGCTATGCAGCTTTGAACAAGAGGATGTTCAGGCAAAATTTGAATTAACTCTAAGTGTGACCGACAAAGAATCAGGCCTGGGTTTTCAATTCGATTATAACAATGAGTTATTCGATGAGGGGCATATTCGTCAACTGGCAGCACAATTGATGATAATGCTGACAAATATTCCCTTACACGGAAATGATAAGCTTGAAAGAATACCTTTAGTTGAACCCTCGGTTCAAATGGGCCTTCGTGGCGAAGTAGTACCAGTTCCTAGTGGCCATATTCAACAACATTTTGAAGAGAAAGCAGTATTACAACCTGATGTTGCGGCAATTGTTTGGCAGGGGCAAGCAATTAGCTATGGTGAGTTGAATCGACAAGCCAACAAACTTGCCAATTTGTTGCGTAATAAGGGAGTAGTACCGGAAAGCAAAGTTGGTTTGTGTTTACCGAGAACACCTCGCTTAGTGATTGCCATATTGGCGGTGTTGAAGGCAGGAGGAGCATATGTTCCCCTTGATCCTGCATATCCCAAGACACGCCTGAAATTTATGCTACAAGATAGTGGTACTAGTCTGGTACTGGGAGAAACTGAAAGTCAGTCACTACTGGACAATATTTCAGTTGATGTGTTGTGGCTCGATCGCTGTTCTTGGCAGGAGCAGTCGCCTGAAGCGCCTGCTGTAGAGCGAGATGGCCGTCAATTAGCATACTTAATTTATACGTCAGGGTCGACGGGCCGTCCAAAGGGCGTCTTAGTTGAGCACCTGAGTTTACTCAACCTCAACCATGTAGAAATTCAGGATTTTAAACTCGGCTGCGGTGATCGATTGCTACATTGCATATCGTTCAATTTTGACCCAGCTACTGGGCAGTTATTTGCAGGGCTAAATTCTGGGGCAACTATTTACTTGGTAGACCTACAGTCTGATTTAACTACAATAATTAGAGATCAAAATATAACCCATGCAATTCTCCCTGCAGCCGTACTTGCTGCTGAGAGAGAGCAATTATTACCCTCACTCAAGGTCATTGGCACAGGAGGAGAAACTTGCCCACTCAATGTTGCTAGGTACTGGTCTATAGGGCGTACATATTTCAACTTATATGGACCAACAGAGTGTACGATAACATCTCTGCGCGAATCTTATGTTGGTAGGGTTGACAGGGAGAGCATAGGGAGGCCAATAGCCAATTCCTATTGTTATATATTCGATGAGATCAAGCAGCTTGTTGCACCTGGCGCTATCGGAGAACTGTATATTGGTGGTGTGGGGCTGGCTAGAGGGTATTATAACAGACCGGATTTAGATTTTGATCGGTTTATACTTAACCCCAATAACGAAAGTGAGAGGCTTTATCGCACAGGAGACCTAGTTCGTGAGCTTTCAGATGGTCGCCTGGAGTTTATCGGCCGAGCTGATGAACAAGTAAAGATACGTGGCTTTCGAATTGAACTTGGAGAAATTGAAGCCGCACTATTGGATCTAAATAGAATCAAATCCGCGGTAGTGTTAGTTCGGGATGATCTTCCAGGTCAGTTAGTTGCATATTTATGCCCCGTAGAGAATGCAAATGGTGAAGAATTAGTTACTTGGGTGCTGGAAGCGCTACAATCCAGGTTGCCGACGCATATGATACCTGCTGCTTTTTCTGTATTAGAGGAATTACCACTCACAGTTAACGGTAAGTTAGATAAAAGCGCGTTACCTAAACCTGCTTTACTAAGCTGCGTTAATTTCTTAGCTCCCGAAAATGAATTCCAGCGAATTCTTGCAGGTATTTGGGCCGACTTACTCGGGCTAGAATATGAGCGGATTAGCCTCAATGACAATTTTTTTGCCCTGGGCGGGCATTCACTATTAAGTGTACGCCTAGTTAATCTTATTGAAGACAAGCTTAATGTCCGTATAACTGTGCAGGATGTCTTTAGTGCAAGGACATTAAGGCAGCTCTCAGTGTTGGTTGCTACGTCCGGTGCAGGTTCGTCTGAGGTACGCTTGACTCCTCGAGATAGAAATATTGTTGAGCTACCACTTTCATTTGCTCAGCAGCAGCTTTGGTTTTTAAATGAGTTATCTCCAGACTCGACTCAATATAACATGTTCCATGCCTTCAAGATCTCCGGAGATTTTGATGTGGTTGTTGCAAACAGAGCCATAAATAAGGTTATTAAAAGGCACGAAATCCTGAGAACGTGCTTTTATCAGAGGAAGCAAGGTCCGATACAAGTAGTACGAGAGGAATTTGATGTTTCTTTTCAAATTACAAAACTAAATAGGCTTTCACCTGAAGAGCAAGATGCGGTAATTCTAGAAACTATTAAACTGGAATCTTCTAATAAATTTGATCTTCAGGAGGACTTACTGTTACGAGGCTCTATATTGGAGTTTAGCAGCAGTTATAGAATTCTATTACTTACATTGCATCATATTGCCGCAGACGGGTGGTCAATGCGAGTTCTATTTGACGAGTTTTCGCATATATATACTTCTTTAAAGGAAAGTAGATCTTCAGAATTAAAGGAGCTGGATGTTCAGTATGGGGATTACGCGATATGGCAACGTAGGTACATGGAAGGAGCTACTTTAGCTCAGAAGCTTAAATTTTGGGAACAGAAGCTGGTCGATGCTCCTCCGATACATAGTCTCCCTACGGATAGGATCCGGGCAAGTGGTGGTGAGAAAAGCACAGGCATTTTTTACAATGGAGTTAATTCTAAAATAACGACTTCATTAAAGCTTCTAGCGGAAAAGAATGAAGCAACATTGTTTATGTTATTGCAGGCTGGGCTTTCACTACATATTGGAAGATGTAGCAATGAATCTGACATTGTAATAGGTGCGCCATCGGTTAGTCGAAATAATCAGCTACTTGATTCTATGGTAGGGTTGTTTCTAAATACGCAGGTATTTAGAGCACAGTTCTTAGATAACCCAAGTTTCAATGAACTAATAGCTCGTTGCCGTAACGAGCATCTTGAGGCAATTAGTTATGCAGATGTACCTCTTGAGCTTATCGTCGAACATTTAAGCCCTGAAAGGAGCACAGAATTTACACCGATATTTCAAATTCTCATCAATATGGATAATATTGGAGGAGAGGCTGCCGGTATTCCTGGCTTGGAAATTGAAGCTTTGAAATCTGCCGGAGAGATAGAGCATAAGTATGATTTAACTTTATATATCAACGAAAATATTGAAAACAACAGTTTAAGTTTTAGATGGGTCTATGATGCAAACTTATTTGATGAAGCTACGATAAAAACGATAGCGAATGAGTTTGAATTTCTTTTATCATACGTTGTGGGCAACCCAGAAGCGGCAGTATTTTCTATTCCATGGAAGAATGGCCATGGTTGGTCTGGGGCAGCGCTATCGAGAACTAATGAGAAGTTCGAAAGTATAATTGATGTATTCGAAGAAAATGCAGAGATTTACGCGAACAAGCCGGCCATTATTATGGAAAATATGGCTATTTCATACGGCGATCTGAATCAAAAAGCTAATCAGTTAGCCAATTACCTTTTTAAGCAGTTTGATATTCGATCGACTCATAAGGTTGCTATCGCAACCTCAAGAAGTATTGATCGTGTAGTCTCGATTTGGGCAATTTTAAAGCTCGGAGCGGCCTATGTGCCTCTGACGTCTGAGCTACCTGCTAATCGTTTGTCCTATATTCTTGAGGATTGCGGAGCAAAGGTGATCCTTACTGATCTGGAATCAATTCAGTGGGTTCAAGATCTTGCACCTAATGTTGAGTTGATTACTCTAGATCATCCGTCAACTGTCACGGAGTACTTGTCCTTTAGTTCTGATAAGCCTGTTTGTTCGGAGATAAGAAGGGGTACTGTCGCGCACCTTATCTATACTTCCGGCTCAACTGGGCGTCCGAAGGGAGTGTTGGGTACTCATGGAGCCACACAAAATCGTGTTGCTTGGATGTTAAATGACTTCCCGTTTGGTGAAGAGGAAATAGCGTGTCATATTACTTCGATGGCGTTTGTAAGAGCTGTTTGGGAATTATTCGTACCTATGTGTGCCGGTGTCCCTTTAGTTCTCTTCAAGCGAGATACGCTTAAAAATACCCCGGAATTTATCCTTCAGCTACAAAGAACTAAAGTAAGCCGGATTGTCACTGCTCCCTCTTTATTGCGCGCAATGTGTAGGGCAAAAGAATCATTTTCTGCGGAGTTGACAAGCCTGAAATATTGGTTTGTTAGTGGCGAAGCTTTTTCTATAGATTTATCCAAACGATCAATTAGCCTTTTCAAAGGCGTTAAATTCTTCAACTTATATGGTTCGACTGAGGTATTGTCGGATGTCCTTTATTCCTCTGTAACTGGTGAGGAGTCTGGAATCTCTGTTCCTTTAGGTCGACCGATACAGGGCGTAAATTTTGATATTGTCGATCGTAGTGGAAACTCGGTTCCCGGTGGTATGGTTGGCGAGCTTTTAATTTCGGGGGCTAGTGTCAATAGTGGATATAATAACCAAATATCATTGACAAATTCTGTTTTCGGGGAGAGTTCTCAAGGTCGAACTTATCGGACAGGCGACCTAGTCCGCCTTCTCAGCAGTGGGCAGGTGATTTACGTAGGGCGCTCGGACCACCAAATAAAAATTCGCGGATATCGAATAGAGCTTGGTGATGTCGAGTCCACAATGAGTACTCTGTCTGATGTCAAGGACGCAGCAGTGAAAGTATGGGGTGGCGGGGATGATAAATATTTGGCAGGTTATGTTGTTCTGAGATCTGATATTTCGGTCTCGGTTAATTTTGTTAAAGATGATATTCGCAGGAGACTCGGAGAACTGCTTCCTGGCTATATGGTACCTACGCGACTAGCCATACTCGATGTAATGCCGATCACACCTAACGGTAAAATAGACAGAAAAGCTCTTACGGAGCCAAATGATTTAGGAGAGGAATATTTAGCCCCGAAAACGGAAATAGAGAGATTTCTAGCTACTATTTGGTCTAGCTTACTCAAAGTGGATGTTGAAAATATAGGGCAGAACGCAAATTTCTTTTCGCTAGGGGGACACTCATTGCTATCAGTTCAGTTAGTGGCAGAGGTGTCTGATAAGTTTAATGTTAAGTTATCTGTTCGTGAAGTATTTGAGACTCCTGAGTTACATTTATTGGCGAGTATAATAGAAAACTCAGAAAATAATTGTGTTGATTCAAAGGTTGAGCCAGTCGATAGAGATGCGAAACATTTTGATCTCTCTCTTCCACAACAAAGATTGTGGTTTATTGATCAACTGGAAGGAGGTGGCAGTCAATATAATATACCTCTGGCGATAAAAATTTCCGGACAATTTAATATCAATTTTGCAGAGGTCGCGTTTGCAGCTCTAATTTCTAGGCACGAAATATTAAGAGTTAATTATATTGATGATGGTGATGGAGCTAAACAGGTAATTTCTGAATATAGTCCCTTTTTTCTCAAGTATATAAATTTTGGAAATGAATCAAGGTGGAAGATTGAGGAGAAAATAGACGCTACAATTAAGAGTGAAATATCCAGGGTTTTTGATTTGACAGCTGACTTGATGCTGAGGGCAACTTTTATTAAGTCACCGATGGATTATGGAGTGCTAATCATCAATGTTCATCATATTGCTGCTGATGGACGATCTATGCGGATACTCGCTCAAGAATTTCTTGATATATATCAGGCCATAGGTAGAGGAGAGGCCCCTAGAAAGGTGGATCTCCCACTTCAATATATAGATTATGCTGTTTGGCAAAAACAGATGTTGCTTGGCGATAAGCTTTCAGATTTGAGAAATTTTTGGAAGGCCCAATTGCTTGGGATACCTCAAGTGCATAATTTGTCACTGGATTTTGTTCGTCCTATTACGCAAAGGTATTCCGGCAAGACTATACATAGACTCCTAGATAACAAGTTATTGGCTAATTTGAAGGGCGCTGCGGAGAAATACAATATAACGCTCTTTATGTTGCTTCACGGTTCATTCGCCTATTTACTGTCAAGATTAAGTAATGATCACGATATAGTACTGGGAACTCCTGTTGCAAATAGATCGCAAAAGGAGATTGAGTCGGTTGTAGGATTCTTTGTGAATACTTTGGTTTTACGATTGAATTGTGATGGCAGTCAATCGTTACATGAGTATTTTTCCCAAGTAAAAAAAGTTAATCTGGATGCTCTTTCTCATCAAGAGCTTACTTTTGAACAGTTGGTAGACTTACTGAAACCTGAACGTAGCACCGCTTACTCACCACTTTTCCAGATTATGCTTTCAATGGATACTAATAGTCCAGTTGAGGCTGAGCTGGAGGATATTAGTGTTGAGTTTTATGAATTTGATCGTTCAGTAGCAAAATATGACCTAACGTTAAATGTTTCAGAATTGCGAGATGGGCTTCAATTAAGCTTTGAATACAATACAGACTTATTTGTTGAGTCTCGAATTCAAAGAATGGCTGAGCAACTGGAACAATTGTTACAGAATATCTCAAGCTGTACTGAAGGAAAATTAGGAGAGCTGTCCTGCATTTCTTCTAGTGATTTAAATAGAATCAATGGGGAGAGTGTTGGGCCTGGTGTGAGTGAGCGCGATCATGCAATTTTAGATCTATTTACGCTGCAATCTTCACGTTTCCCGAGGCAGCATGCGGTAACTTTTTCGAAGGAGAGCTTGGATTATGGTGAGTTATATCGGCGCTCAAATAGATTGGCAGATGATTTGATCAGGTCCGGTATTTCTGAAGGATCCTTTGTAGCAATTTGCATGAATCAATCGATTGAGATGATTGTTGCTGTGCTGGCTGTTCTCAGGTCCGGAGCTGCGTACGTACCCCTTGACCCGAATTATCCGCGCGAGCGTTTAGAGTTTATGCTCAAAGATTCTAGCGCAGGGGCTTTACTCACTCAGAGTCATTTAGTGGGTAAGTTTGATTTTGATGTTGATAATCAGTTTGTCTTAGATCTATATGACTGGGTAGGTGAAGGGCAAGCTGAATTTATAGCTCCAAAACGTAGCCGTAAGAGTCCTGTGTACGCAATCTATACTTCTGGTACCACAGGAATACCAAAAGGTGTCGTCGTTAATTATGGTGCTTTGAGCGATCATATACTGGCTATAACTAAAGTTCTATCTATGTCAGATAAGGATAGAGTGTTACAGTTTGCGTCATTTAGTTTTGATACTTTTGGGGAGCAAGTATTTGCTGCTTTAACAGTTGGTGCGAGAGTATATTTGCGGGAAAAGGAATTATGGAGTGGTATTGAGTTTTCAAAATTTGTAGATGCAAATAAAATCACGATTACGGATCTATCGCCTAACTACCTTTCCCAGTTATTATTAGATGACACAGTCAATTCTAGATTTTGGAATAAATCAACCCTAAGCAGAGTCGTTGTTGGAGGTGAGGCTCCTACAATTGGTTTGGTAAGGCGTTGGCGAGAGCTAAATATTGACAAAACATGTAAGCTGTATAATGCCTATGGGCCAACAGAAGCTGTAATAACAACTACTATTGCGGATATTACAGAAGCACAATCATACCTTCCTCTTGGAAATGCTGTAGGGAATAGGAAGCTATATGTGCTGGATGAGAATAAAAATCTTCTTCCATGGGGGGCTGTAGGAGAATTATATATCGGAGGTGGAATACTGGCAGAGCGATATTTAAATAACGACGGAAAAACAGCGGATTGTTTTTCCAGTGATCCATTTTCTAACTTACCTAAAGCTCGGCTTTATAAAACTGGCGATTTAGTTCGTTACTTGGAAAATGGCGATTTAGTATTCCATGGACGTACTGACGACCAAGTGAAATTGAGAGGGTTTAGAATAGAGCTTGGAGAGGTCGAACAAAAGCTCTCTGAGCATCGCTTTGTATCAGCATCTGTTGTTGATGTAAGAGAATGCCCGGATGGCAGGAAACAGCTGATAGCTTGGGTGGAGTCAACGGGGTTTAAGGTTGAGGGAGATTTTTCATTGTCTGAATGCCTAAGGCGCTTCCTGAAAGAACGCCTTCCTGATTATATGGTTCCTTCAATGATCATTGAAGTTGATGAGTTCAATGTTCTCCCTAATGGAAAATTTGATCGTAAAGCGCTGCGTATCCCCGAGGACTCTTTTGGTCTTGTTGGTATAACTGAACCTAAAGACCTTATTGAAACTAAGCTTCGAGCTATTTGGGCGCAAGTTCTTGGCGTTCCGATTTCGAGAGTTGATACGACGAAGAGTTTTTTTGAGATTGGTGGCGACTCAATTCTTTCTTTACAGTTGGTTTCCAGTGCCGCTAAGGAAGGTTACCAAATTAGCGTCAAGCAGATATTTGAACATCAAACTATTTCGGCACTTGCACCGAATGTTAAAAATTTAAATAAAGCTGAGGTCTCTCAGGGACTCGTGTCGGGGACACTTAACTTGATCCCCATACAGAGTGAATTTTTTCAAGATGAAACAGATCTACATCACTATAATCAGTCGATAGTTCTGAAAACCCCGCCCGGTTTAAACGTCGAAAATTTGAAGTCTATTTTGAGGGTTGTCTTTAGTAAGCATGACTCCTTCAGGCTGACTTTTGAATACAGAGATACAAACTGGATAGGAAGGTATAAACTTGAAGTTGAAGATTTGGTATCTGCTAGTGTCGAAAGTTATTTTTTTGAAGATGATTCATTTTCGAGTTTCTCTGATATTGCGGAGCAGGCGCAGAGAAGCTTATCGATTTTGGATGGTCCGTTGATAAAAGCAATTTTTATTGAGAATCTAAGTGGTGAGGGTCGATTATTATTGATTGTGCATCATCTAATAATTGATGGTGTTTCTTGGAGGATCCTGTTGCAGGATATTGAGCTGCTTTGGACTCAGTTAGTCAATAATCAGCCGCTTTCTGCAGGATTCAAGACTAATTCTTTCCAAGATTGGGCTCTTTACTTACAGAAGATTTCTCGCTCTCCATGTTTTACTGATGAGATTGAATACTGGTCCAATCTCGACATGCTTGATGTTGGTTCATATGATGAGATTAAGACTGTTTCAGAATTTTCTAATGTAGGTTTTGAACTTCCAATAAGTGAGTCTCAGGATATTTTGCTAAAGGCTGGTGAAGTCTACTCATCTCAAATCAATGAACTATTGTTAACCGTATTATCAATTTCGATTAAGCAGTGGAATGGTGAAGATACAGTTCGCTTTGATATAGAGAGTCACGGTAGGGATGGTTTGGATTCAGGTTTCGATTTTAGTCAAACCATTGGTTGGTTTACATCTATTTACCCTATAGCGCTGGAAGTGACAGGTGATAATCTAGTAAAACAGCTTCGGGCTGTTAAAGTCCAGCTTAATGAAGTTCCTTCACAGGGTTTAGGTTATGGTATTTATAAGTATATGCTGGGGCGCTCACTCATAGAAACCTGCTCGAAATCGGGGATCTTATTTAATTATCTGGGGCAGTTTGATCAATTTACCAAGCAGAATACTCATTTTTCTGTCGCTAGCGAGTCAACTGGTACTAACGTTAGCCCAAGAAGGCGGACTTCCCATGGGATCACCTTGACTTTAATTGCAACAGGTGGAAAGTTACGTTGTAATCTCCAGTATAACTCTTCTCAATATATGGAGAGTGAAGCGCAGAAGTTAGTCGATTTGTACAGGGATGGTTTGAGGTCTCTTGCTTCAAGCGTTACATCTGTTGATCCAGGTCCTAATGTTAATCCGGCTGGTAAATTATCAGAGTTGATAGTTTCTAACTTGGCTGATTCATGTCTTATTAAATTAAAGCACGGAGCTAATAACAGTCAGATCTTCTGCTTCCATCCTCTGGGAGGTAATGTGGGTTGCTATACGAAGTTGGCAAATAGTATGAATTTTGCTGGCACTGTCTATGGCGTTCAAGCTCCTGCAGTTACGGAAGAATATCGTTTTAGTTCATTCGAGGAATTGGCTGGGTTTTATGTGCGGGCTCTAATTAACCAACATTCTGGGGGGGACTTCCACTTAGTAGGGTGGTCGCTGGGTGGGTCCCTTGCTTACGAGGTCGCCGTTCAATTACAGAATGCGGGGCACAAAGTTGGTTATGTTGGTTTATTTGATGAAAGGCCAATTGAAAATCTAAGTAAATCTGTATTTTCCTGGTTTGATCGAATTAAAGGTCTGTTTGAAGATCAATTTGACTGGGAAATAATTTCCACTCTTGATGTTGATCAGGGGGTGGATAGGTTAGTTAATGATGCTTTTTCTACAGGTTTCGTTCCTCAGGATCTGGATAGATCTATGGTGCATCGATACTTTAATTATCTTGTTGATATAGGGTTTGCCCTGTCGGTATATCGTCCAGCAGTTGCAGGAATAGATTTAGAGTTGTACCGAGTTACAGGTAGCGACGCTGAGCTGAGTGATTATGGGTGGAGTCATTATGCGAAGGGAGAAATTATTCAAATAGAGGTTGAGGGTGATCATACAAACCTTGTCAGAGACCCTTATGTTCGGGGTTTATCTGAAGTATTTAATCGGCGGTTAGGTGAAAAGCTCTAAATCGCCTCTCTCGTCCTTGTATGGTAAGTTATACTTGTTTCTATAGGGAGTATTGGCTGTTAGTAGATGCTGCATCACTTTGATGGTGTGAAGTAAATAGTAGGCCGTGAGTTGATCGCTGGCCTGCTGCCTTTTAAGGATATATAGTGATTTCGAAAATCGTTTCAGAATATAAATGGAAGCTAGTTTTTGCGGCGGTATTGAGCGCGTTAAGTGCGGGCGTAAGTCTATGGCTGATCTCTATGATCAATGGCTCTCTAGCAGGGGCAGGAATGGATGATTTTGTACTTACGTTTCTTGTGGCCATCGTTCTGTTGTTCACTCTAGGTTTTTTTTCGCAATGGCTACTTGCAAGGCTAGGAACATCTTTGGTCTTTCGTATACGCTCTTTGTTGGTTGAAAGGGTATTAGGCACAAGCTACGAACAACTGGAGAAGATAGGTGGCCACAGAGTTCATGCTACTATCACCACCGATGTAAATAGCCTCTCTGAGGCGTTGGCAATCATACCGGTATTTGTTGTAAACCTCACAACAATATTGCTGTGCTTCAGCTATTTGGCGTACTTGTCTCCGACCATGTTCACCGTTCTTTTTTTATCCCTGGGTAGTGGTGTCTCCTTGACGGCATATATTATGTATCGGGGCGCTAGGGTTTTCACTGCTTTAAGGGAGAGTGAGGATGGTATGTTTAGCATTTTTAAAGGTATGGTTGATGGAAGTAAGGAGTTAAGCTTAAATGAGGCCAGGAGAAGTTTCTTTCTAAAACAATTAGTGCGGCCTAGATTGGAGGAGGTAAAATCGCTCGAGTCCAACGCACTGACATATTGGGTTTTAACTCAAAGTTGGGCATCAACCATCCTGTTTTTTTGCTTGGGATTGCTTGTATATTTTGCTTTTGCGGTGTACGAAATTGAGATTGCGGTTCTAACTGGTTTTGTTTTATTTACTACTTACATGGTGGGCCCCCTAAATTTCGTAATGCGTTCCTTTCAATTTCTTTTCAAGGGGCGAGTTGCCTATAAAAAAGTTCAATCGCTAAGTTTGGTGGAAAATCAACTTGTGGACAGAGTGACCGACAAGAGCGATGTCAACGGATGGGGTAAGATATCTGTTAGGGGTTTGATGTATCGCTATGAGGAATCAGGTGATCTAAGCTTTTCAATTGGCCCGGTAGATTTTGAGGTCTCTGAAGGGGAGGTAGTTTTTATTCGGGGTGGAAATGGAAGTGGTAAGTCAACTTTTGCGAAAGCACTAGTCGGCTTATATTCTCATTCCTCAGGCAGTATCCATCTTGGTGATATTGAGGTTTCAGAAAAAAACATTCAGTGGTATAGAAATCATTTTTCTACTATTTTTTCTGACTTTTATTTGTTTGAACATATCCTCAATTCTAAGGGGGAATTGGTTTCAAAGGTGGATGTCTGGTCACATGTCGAGCGCTTAGGGATGGCAGACAAAGTAGATATTGTTGATGGAAAGCTATCGACAATTGATTTATCACAAGGTCAACGGAAAAGGTTGGCCATGCTACTAGCTTGTGCTGAAGATGCCCCTATTTATCTTTTCGATGAATGGGCAGCTGATCAGGATCCAATTTTTAGGAGCTATTTCTACCGGGAATTACTTCCAGCATTTAAAGCAGATGGTAAAACTGTGATAGTTATTTCTCATGACGATAAGTACTTTGATGTGGCGGATAGGATGTACAATTTTGAGCTCGGTAAGGCGTATCAGGAGGAGTCGGCCATTAATGAGTTGGAGTTGTCTTCGCAATGACCTATTCGGGAAGTATATATACGAGTTCAATTGAAAATGTAGACGAATGGTTTCATCGGGATGAAAATACCTGTGTAAGCTCGGCGCCCATTAGATTGTGCTGTTTCCCTTACGCGGGAGGGGGGGCGCAAGTGTTTCAAGGCTGGCAAAGGGAGTTAGGTCCAGATGTTGAGGTGTTCGGCGTCGAATTACCTGGGCGTGGCCGGCGATTCGGCCAGCCTTTGCTTCACTCGCTAGATGAGTTGTCAAATTCTATTGCCAAAGTGATTTCCGGGCTTAACACAAAGCCTACAGCTTTTTTCGGGCATAGTAATGGAGCACTTATTGCTTTTGAGGTCGCCAGGAAGTTGTCCCTACTAGGCCTTGATGAGCCAAAACTACTGATCTTGTCAGCCAAGAAGGCTCCTCACTTGATTCTGGAAAAGAGGCTTCACACTCTGTCAGATGATGCTTTGTTGGCCGAGCTTAGGAAATATAACGGCACACCAGAGGAAGTTTTAGCAAGCCCTGAACTGATGGAGGTTTTTCTCCCAATTCTCCGTGCCGATTTTTCGCTAAGTGAAACTTATTCTTGTAGTGTGGACTGGAAGTACAAGGGTGCAGTAGCGCTATTTGGAGGTGCTTCAGATCAAACTGTGTTGGAGTCTGAGCTTCTCGCTTGGGCACAGTATATGGAGGGGGGGTCTCTCTAAAGATGTTTAATGATGGCCATTTTTTTATTAACACTCTGCGATCAGAGGTTGTGCGTGCGGTTGCTCGGGAGTTGAGTGAAATTACATTAGCCGCTTAAGGTAATTGCAGTTTGGCTTTGTGCGGAACCACTAATAGGCCTTCGGGTAAAGGCCTTAGGTGCTGCTAGGGCCTCGTATATATACCACATACAAAAAAGCCCCACTCTTGCGAGCAGGGCTTTTTTGTATGTGGCGGACCGGACGGGACTCGAACCCGCGACCTCCGGCGTGACAGGCCGGCATTCTAACCAACTGAACTACCGGTCC
>NZ_JBGMEL010000027.1:0-32134 GCF_041447225.1 Microbulbifer echini
CGTATTCACTGTGCCCAAGGTATCCGCCGCAGAGATCAATCAGGGCGAAAGCCTCACCTGGGTAACCGCCTCCAGCGCATTCGATAGTAACGCCGCGACCGCCGCCACCGGTGATATCACCGGCGCTACGGCCTTTGCTGCAGAGGCCGCCGGTGCAGGTACTGCCAGCCTAGCGGTCAAGTTTACCGGCGTACCGGGCACCGTGAAGGCCTAGGTGATCCATGGACCTGGACCAGAGAGCCGCAGAGCGCGCGTTTCGCAAATGGAGCAAGCCCGCTACCTATGATGATGGTAGCGGCGGCGAGCCTATTGATTGTCGTGTGATAAAAGATCAGGAGGTTGACGAGTTCGAGGAAGATGAGCGCGTGCGGGTGCCGCGTATTGAGTTGAGTCTGCTGGTGAGTGAGGTTGGGGTTTACAGCTCAGGGGCGGTGATTACCCTTGGTGGCGTGGAGTATAGGGTACGCAAGCGGCTGGTGGATGATGGGGTGGTTTGGCGGGTGCAGGTGGATGGGTAGGGTGTACCCTCTTCCCAAAGGGGTATTAATCAGTGAAAATGCTGAAATATTAATAAGCTGTTTTATATCTATTTTTTTACATTTGTACCAATCGCAGGTGTCTGAATAATTAGTCCAGCTTTGCTCCATTTTCAAAAGAAGTGGGGCTTAGAGAAATATAGAGTGAAATGAAAAAGCTTATTTTGGGTTTATTGTTAGTTGTTTATTATGGGAAAGTGGCTTCTATGAATATTTTTGAAATGATGCGTGCAGGTGAGATCCATCCGCTTTGGTTTGGTGTATTCGTACAAAGTATGTCATTGGGTGCTTTATGTTTCCTTTTGGCAAAGAGTAAATATAGAAATACAATCATTGCTTTCATTGCAGGCTTCATTCCTATTTTTAATTATCTAGCTGTTTTGTACTACATTGGCGTTCCTAAACAAGAAAAGTCATGCAAGTAAAGGCCATCAACATCAATGCCTTCGGGTTATTTTGGTTTTGCTTTAAGTGCTTAATGCGTAATTCATCCCCGCACAGGAAGTAGTTGTTTGAGAGTCATGAAAATTATAGGCTGTAGTGCAAGTGTCCAATTATCCTTATTTATTGTTTTAATGTCCGGGTGTGCTTCTTCGAAATCTGGTATTTATCCTAATCCATCTGCATCAATTTTATTTGATGTAGATAATGGTTATTATGGATCTCTGGCAGTAGATTATTGGAGGTCCAATGTTGATATTTGCTTTGATGTGAAAGTTGTTGACGTGTATTTGGGGCCAGAATGAGAGTCGCAGGTAACATGGATTTTTTACGATAAAGAAAAAAATAATTGGTTGCGGTTGTATCTGGCGGCTGGAGTCGACCAAAAATTAAAATTGATGTCGGATGTTGTTATTGATGGTTATGAAAATAAATCCCTACCGCTTTCAAGAGGTAATCTTGGGAAAGGGAATGTCTACAGTTTTAAGTATACTTTTATTGATGAGAATAAGCTGGAATTCAGTTTTCTAAATGAAAGTATAATAATTGATTTGCCGTTCAATCCAGAAAAGCTGGTTTTAAGTGGTTCAGGCATTAAAGCGAATATGGCGTATTCAACTGGCGAGTGTAATATAATCTAGGCTAAACTAAATTTGCCATGTCCAAGTTTTTTATAAATACATTACAAAGCCAAACAAAATTCTAGGCTTCGCGCACTGGGCTTGTAACAAGTTGATCGCCTGCCAGGTGGTCGCCATCAGCGCATCCGGGGTTATCGCAATAGAAAAGCGTGTTCAGCGTACCCAAGGTATCCTGCGAGGTGATTGGCCAGGGCGAATCCCTAACTTTGGATATCCCCGTGGCGGGCTTTGATGAGAGCGCCGCAACAGCCGCAACAGGCGATATCACCGGCCCCACCGCCTTTGCCGCAGAGGCCGCCGGTGCAGGTTCTGCCAGCCTCGCCGTGAAGTTTACCGGCGTACCGGGCACCGTGAAGACCTAGGTGATCCATGGACCTGGACCAGAGAGCCGCAGAGCGCGCGTTCCGTAAATGGGGCAAGCCCGCTACCTATGACGATGGTAGCGGTGAGCCTATCGATTGCAAGGTGATCATTGAGCAGGAGATCGATGACTTCGATGAGGATGAGCGCGTGCGGGTGCCGCGTATCGAGTTGAGTCTGCTGGTGAGTGAGGTAGGGGCTTACAGTTCTGAGGCGGTGATTACGCTAGGTGGTGTGGCGTATCAGGTGCGCAAGCGGCTGGCGGATGATGGGGTGGTTTGGCGGGTGCTGGTGGATGGGTAGCGAAAACTGACAGATCGTCGTTTTTGGGCCACTCAAGGAATTATTCTGCTGCCTAAACAATGTACAGCTGTGCATTTTGTTAACAAAGATTACAGCAGATTCTCCTTTTTCTAGGTAAAACTAAGTTACTAATTGATACTAAAGGGTTCTCATAATGATAAAAAGCAACGAAAATACTGAGACATAGGGGCCCTGCATTACGTCTATTTTGGTACCTTTTTACCAAGTGTGGGTGGCTCATTGATTCCCCATGATTTTTTCACCTTCGAAGGAAGTAGAGTTTAGACATATAAAGTAGGGTGGTTTAAAGAGGCTCCATTTGAATTAACTGTTGGCTCTCGGGCTGTTGGAATGGAAAACATTGAATGATAGAGGAATTCAAGGCTGACCTTACAAGCTTAAACAGCCTCCAAATCTACAGGAAGTACGTTCTCGGAGGAGATTGTCACCTCCTTGATAATCACCAAATTTTTGAAATTCGTGAAACTATCTGTGAGAATTTTCAAATAGAGTATAACGATGTGATTTTGGTTGGGTCTGGCAAGCTAGGGTTTAGTATAAAGCCTAGTCGAAGGTTTCGAGCATTTAACGATGACTCTGACATCGATATTGCAATCGTATCAACGAAACTCTTTGAGAAAATTTGGGAAGAGGCTTACTTGTTTAAGAAGAGTGGAGCTGACTGGCCGTCATCAAATAGATTCTTCAAGTATATTTCTGAAGGCTGGATACGTCCTGACAAACTACCAACCAGTAGCTATTTTACTTTTACAGCTGAGTGGTGGAATTTTTTCAATGATTTAACCAGTAGTAACCGATTCGGTCCATATAAGGTTCGTGGTGGTTTGTACCATTCTCATTTTTTCTTACAAGAATACCAAACAATTTGCATTGAGCAGTGCATTCAGGAGGCGTTTTAATGGATACTTCAGCTTCAAATCGGCGCCTTCGAGTGCTCCTAACTGCAATTGGCAACAAAACTCTTGTTCCACAACCGGACTTCCAAAGACGATTGGTCTGGACTAATAAGGATAAAATTGAATTTATCAAAACAGTTTTGGAGGGATATCCTTTTCCAGAGATATACATAGCCGCTGGTAGAGTTGATCCTAAAACGGGTGAAGGCTCAGAGGTTCTTGTTGATGGCCAGCAACGTATATCGACGTTATACCAATATTTTAAAGGTTCGCCAGACATCAAATTAAGTAACAATTTGCCAGCCTACTCTGATCTTGATGAAGAGAAACAGATAGCCTTTCTTGAATATAAGGTTGTGGTCAGAGATATGGGTAATATGCCGATTGAACATATCAAAGAAGTTTTTAAGAGGATTAACTCGACGAGTTACGGGTTAAATGCGATGGAATTACATAATTCTCGGTTTGGTGGGGAATTTAAGCAGTTTGCTGAAGAGGTCTCTAAGGATAAGTTTTTTGAGAACAATCGGGTATTTACATCTGGCGATATTAAACGGATGAATGATGTTAAATACTGCCTAGGCCTGACAATCACAATCATGACCACCTATTTCAATCGAGATAAGGAGCTTGAATTATATCTAGAAAAGTTCAATGAAGAGTTTCCGGAAAAAGAACGGATAAGCAAAGAGGTCTCTATGGTGCTCAATTTTATAGAACGCCTAAACTTTGAAAGTACCTCCAGGGTCTTTAAGAAAGCAGATTTCTATACCTTGTTTGTTGAAATTCATAGGGCTCTTGTAAAGAATGATCTTTCTTTGAATGTTAGTATTTTGAGGGAATGCTTAGACTCTTTCTACGACCGTGTAGACCGTGTCGCAGACGGGGGGCTTGTTAATGATACGAAGGCGAAGGAATACTACAATTCTGCACTTCAAGCCAGTAACGACAGAAGTAATCGGATCACGCGAGGCGAGTCAATTTTTGAGCTAATTCAAGGTTCTATAAAATAACAAAAAAGGCAGCGGACATCGATGACTTCGCTGTTTTGGGTGTTAAGGATGAGATCCATAAGTATTATTTATTTTGTTTTATATGAATACTTGAATTGTAGATAGCCATCAAAAAGACGGCTGGTAAAAACCACAAAAGTTACTCAAACCCGCACCCGCGGGTTTTTTTATGCTCAAAATTCCTGGAGCACTTCCCAATGACCCAACGCATCACTATCCGCGATGCTGTACTAAATAAGTTGAAAATCCTGCCCGGCTACAACTTCCCCTCAGCGGGCACCACGGAAGGCATCGAGCGGGAAAAGCTGCCGGCCATCCTTGTGGGCTTTGCCACGGAACAAACAGAACAAGAATTCTCAGGCACCACTCGACGACTGGATCTTGTCGTGTCGGTGGTGGTGCACAGCCGGGGGGATATCTATGAACGGCTGGATCAGGCCACTGAGGAGGTTGAGAGCGTCCTGCAGGATCGAACCCTGGGCGGTGCCTGTGAAATTTTTGCGCTCTCGCAAACCGATTTCGCCCTGGATCAGGATCACCCGCTGGGCGAGGTGCGCCTGACCTATACCGCCCAATATTCCACTGAATGACGCCTCTCAGCGTCGGTATTAATTTCTACTAAAGCAACGGGAGAATCCCTATGTCTCAATTGGCTCAGGGCACCAATATTTATTTTATTGATCCGGCAGATGACACTGTACAGAAAGTGACTGGGGTGAATTCTTTTAACCCCGGCGGTAACCCGGCGGATCAGCTGGATGATACTTCCCTGGAAGACTTGGATAAAAAGTTCAAACGGGGCCTGCGTACACCGGGGCAGGCGTCGGTGGGTCTTAAAATTGATCCGAGAAATGCAGTCCATAAACGCCTACATGCGCTGTCACAGGATGACACGGTGGACAATATGAAATGGGCGGTGGGCTGGAGTGATGGCACCGAGCCACCTACGGTCACCGATAAAGACTTTGTGCTGCCGGATAGCCGCACTTGGTTCACCTTCGAGGGCTATGTAGCCGACTTCCCCTTTGATTTCCAGCAGAACAGTCTGGTCACTGGTGAAATGTCGATCCAGCGCAGCGGCGGTTCGGCCTGGACTGTTAAAGCTTCCACTTAAGGTTATGCAATCATGGAATTATCCATTGAATCCCTACAAGAGCAGGGCGCCTTTTCTGGCCCCCCGGTGGAGCGCGCTATCACCTGGAAGCAGGGCGAACAGGAATTAACCGCGACGGTTTATGTGCGCCGCCTGTCTTACTACAGCGCCGTCAGTGATGTGGCGGCACTGCGTGGCGAGGGCGATGTGATTGCCGGGCGCATTGCGGCCTGTATTGTCGATGCGGAGGGCAAACCGGTCTTTACGCCGAAGGATATCACCGGCGAGGCAGACCCGGAGCGCGGCCCGCTCAATGCAAACCTGACTCAAGCGCTGCTGCTGGAAATCGGGGCGGTCAATAATTTGGGAAAGACGCCCAGCTCAGTGAGCTAGACGAACTCTGGCACGAGCTGGTGCTGAATGGCATCGGCGGCTGCACCATCGCCGAGGCTCAGCAGCGGCTCAGCTATGAGGAGGTCCAGCGCTGGGCGCTCTACCGTAAAAAACGCGGTTCCCTGCATCCGGGAATGCGTATCGAAAGATCCTCGGCGCTACTCGCCACCCTCTACGCCAATACCCACAAAGGTAAAGGCAGTCCCGTAAAAATCACCGACTTTATGCCCCATGAGGAAGAGCCAGAGCTGTCGCTGCAACAGGCGATGAAGAGCTGGCACTAGGGGCCAGTGGATAGCTATGTCTAAAAAAAGCCTGGGCACATTAAGCGTTGATCTGGTCGCTAAAACTGGCGGCTTTGAGAAGGGGCTGGATAAAGCCGCGCGTCATACCGATAAGCGTATGCGCGATATCAAAAAAAGCAGCAAGACGGCCGCGCGGGCTATTGGGGCCGCCTTTGCCGCGATTGGTGGTGCGATCGGTAGTAAAGCGATTATCGATGCGACCATACGCCAGGAAAATGCCCTGCGGCAGCTGGAAGCGCGGTTGAAGTCCACCGAGGGTGCCGCGGGGCTTTCCTCGGAAGAACTGCAAAACCTGGCCGGCAGCATGCAGCAACTCACCACCTTCGGTGATGAAGCGGTCATCGAAATGGAAGCGCTGCTGCTGACCTTTACCAATATCCAAGGCGAGGTATTTAAACGAGCCACCCCGGCGATTCTGGATATGTCCGTGGCCATGGGCACGGATCTGCGTTCCTCGGCAGTTCAGCTGGGCAAAGCGCTGAATGATCCGATAAAGGGTATTTCTGCCCTCAGCCGCACCGGCATCCAATTTACCGATGCGCAAAAAAGTACCATCGAAGCCCTGGTGGAATCCGGTCGCACGGCCGAGGCGCAAGGGCTGATCCTGGAAGAGCTGGAAAAACAATTTGGCGGCGCTGCCGAGGCCGCAGCCGATACGTTTGGTGGAGCTTTAAAGCAGGCACAGAACGCCTTTGGCGATCTGCTCGAATCCGAGGGCGGGCTCAATGAGGGTAAGGCGGCGCTGCAGGAGCTGACCGAACTGCTGCAAGATCCGGCCACCAAGAAAGCGGCCGCTGCGCTTACCAATGGTTTGATTAAAGGGTTTACCGCAGTTTCCAAAGTGATCACTGAGACGGTGAACACCGTCCAGTATCTGGCCGAGGAGTTTGCGGCCATTACTGTGGGCATCCATGCCGACGATATTGTGCGATTGGAACGGGATGCCCAGCGTATTCGCGATGTGCTCGACAATAATGACTTTGGCGAGCGCCTGCGCTTCTTCGGCCCTAAGGGCGTGGTGGAATATTGGAACGATAAAGAATTAAAGACAGAGCTGGCGCGGCTGGAATCGGCGATCGATACCTATTACAAACCGCGCTCAAAAATTGCCGGTAACTCAACACCAGCCCCCGCCGGGCTGACTGAAAATGCCAGCCTGATTACTGATGCGAACCCGGAGGGCGAGTTACTTCCGCCGGTGGATCACTGGATCGCCTTTCACGAAGTCATCGAAGAACTGGGCACCGAATTTAAAACCGCGAAAGAAGAAGCCGAGGCCCTGCAGCGCAATCAGGAAGCCTATGCCGGTCTTTTAAAAGATCTGCGCACCGACGAAGAAGTGCTCACCGATCAGATGCGCGAGCGCCTGGCCATTGTCGATGCCATGGCCGGCCTGACCGACGAGCAGCGCCAGGAAACCCTCGGCCGTATCGCCGACGCCGCCACCGAAGACGGACCAACCCTGGGCGGCCTCGACAGTGGTGAGGATATCGAAACCGCGCGCACCGAGCTGGAGGACTGGTATTCCACCCAGCTCGATATGCTGGCGCAATTCCGCAGCGAGCGCGCCGACCTCAATGCCACCTGGGATGAAGAGGAATTATCCCTGCGGCAGCAGTACGAAGAGCGCCTGACCGAAATCACCCAGGCCAATGAAGACCAGCGCCGCCAGCAGCAGCTGGAGGGGTACGCCACCCTGATGGATGTGGCGGGGCAGTATTACCAAGGCATGGAAGGCGAAGAGGCGGCCTATATGCGCGCAGCCCTCGCCATCGGCGGCACTCTGCTGGATGAGAAAAAACGCAACGCCCTGCAGAGCGTAATCGCCAATACCCAGGACGCGGCCATGGGGGCCTATAACGCCATGGCCTCGATTCCCTATGTGGGCCCGGTGCTGGGCGCGGCAGCGGCGGGTGCGGTGTATGTTACCGGCGGTCTGGCTGCGGCAAAAATTACCGGTATGGCTCACGACGGTATCGACGCGGTGCCGGAAGACGGCACCTGGCTGCTGCAAAAAGGCGAGCGGGTGACCACCTCGGAAACCAGCGCAAAACTGGACCGCACCCTGGCCATGATTCAGGCGGATAGGCACAGCGGTGGCGGCGGTGGGGATTACAGCCGCCCGGTTTCCATGACGCAGAATATTCGCGTCGATGGCCGGGTGAATAATCGCACCGCCTCACAGCTCGCCCGCGAAAGCGAACGCAAACAACGGATTAACCGCAGGAGGCTGGGCTCTTAATGTTTAATGAAAGTCGCCTGCTGGAAAAAGTGGCCTACGGCTCCGAATACGGCCACCGCTATAAAACCGCTATTAAAGCATTGCGCAGCGGGGTAGAGCGCCGCAATGCCGAGTGGGAGCGCCCCCTGGGCCGTTACTCGGTGCTGTTTAAAAACCTGGATTCTGCCGACCATCACATCGTGGTTGCTGCCCATCACGCCTGTATGGGGGCCCTGATTGGTTTTCGTTTTAAAGACGCCAGCGATTTTGAAGCAGAGCAAGAGGTGATTGGTTTTGGCACCGGTGAAAGCACAACTTATCAGCTAGAAAAACAATATGTGTTCGGCGCCTTTTCCTATCAACGCAAAATTGTAAAACCAGTGATCGGCCGGGTAACCATTTTTGTCGATGGCAATCCGGTGGCCGCCAGTATCGATTACACCACCGGCCAGGTGCAGCTCAGCGCCGATAACGGGGCAGAAATTACCTGGAGCGGCGAGTTCGATGTGCCCGTCAGGTTTGAAGACGATGAGATCGGCTTCAGTATCGACAACCGCCACCAGCAACTGCCGGTACTCAATGGCAATGTGGAACTGCTGGAGATTCGCCTGTGAGACAGATTCCCCCAGCACTGCAAGCCCATTTGGACAGCGGCGTCACCACGCTGTGCCGCTTATTAAAAATCACCTTGGCCGATGGCCGCCAGTTCGGTGCCACTACGCTGGACCGCGATATTGAATTCGAAGGGCTGATTTATTACGCCCAGAACGGTTTCGATTCCAGCATTATTGCCAGCGATACCAGTTTCGATGTGGACAACGCCGAGGGCTATTCGCTGTATAGCACCGACGTGCCCGGCATCACCGTCGAGATGGCCGAGCGGGGCGAATTGGACGGGGCGGAGTGGGCCATGGTTTTAGTCAATTACCGCGATCTCTCCATGGGTGCACTGTTATTGGATGGTGGCGATATTGGTGAGGTGCGCACGGTAAAGAATACGGTATTTATCCCGGAATTGCTCAGCTACGCCATGCGCCTGCGGCAGTCCATCGGCCATGTGGATTCCGTCACTTGTAGGGCCATATTCGGCACCCCGGCCAATTCCCAGACCGGTTGCGGTGTGAATGCGGAATCCCTATGGCAGCCCGCCACCGTGACCGCCGTGGATGGTGACGAGCCCAAAGTCACCTATAAGGTCAGCAATATTGCCAGCCTGCCCACCGCGGCCAAGCGCTGGCGAGTGCGCTGGGTGAGTGGCGATAACGTCTCCGCGCGCCTCTATCAGGTGGAGGCCGTGGATACCGCAACCGGGCAGATTACTCAAATCGAACCGCTGCCCTTCGCCGTGCAACCGGGCGATGCGCTGGAAATACGCGAAGACTGTGACAAGCAGTTTTCCACCTGTAAATACCACGGCAATTGGTTGGATTTTAAGGGCGAAAACTTAATCCCAATCGGCCAGGCCAGCGATACCCCCGGCGCCGGCGTGCCCGGTAGCACCGGTGGTGGATCCTCTTTTCATTTTAGCCAGCAGCGCCACTAAAGAACTATGCAACAACAAAGAATCGACACACTGGCCTTTGCGCGGGGTCTGGTGGCTAAGCGCGTGCACTGGCGGCACCGGGGCCGCACCGCCTGGGCGGTGGATTGCGTGGGCTTAATCGTGCTCAGCCTGCGCGCCGCCGGCCTGAATATCGAAGATGAAAAACACTACGGCCGCGAACCCTGGAAAGACGGCGTGCGCCGCAAGATGCGCGCGCGTTTCGGTGAACCGATTGCGGAAGAATTCTGGCAGCCGGGGGATATTGCCGTTTTTAAATCCCCGCAGCGCAGCGATCCCAGCCATGTGGGTTTTCTCGGGGATTACTCTCTCGGCGCCCCAGGTGATTTTAGTTTGATCCATGCCCACGCCGATCAGGATTGCCGCGAGCATGTATTGGATGCGCGCTGGCGCCGCTTGCTGGTGGAGGTGTACTCGCCATGGGCAACCTGATTTTCGGCAAGACCACCATTCAGGGGCGCAAGTTCGACAAGATCAAACTGCAGACCAGCAAGGCGGGTGTGCCGCGCCAAATTATTTTTGGCCGGGTAAAGCCGGTGGTGGGCAATATTATCGCCACCACCCCGCCAAAAATTGTTAAGAAAAAACAAAAGCAAAAAAGCGGTAAGGGCGGCGGTAAAACTGAAGTCGTGAACGAAGAGGTCTATCGCACTTATGCAATACGCATTTGCGAGGGGCCGATTACCGGTATCTGCAAAGTCTGGCGCAACAATGAATTGGTCTACGACCGCGACAGTACAGACCCCACCCAGATCGACAATAACCAGGCGTTTATGGAATTGGCCGAGTTTTTTCTCGGTGGCTTTGATCAGATGCCCAGCGCCGTACTGCAGGCCGCCTTTGGTATTCACAATGTACCCGCCCATCGCGGCACCTGTTATCTGGTCATCGATAACGAAAACCTCACCAGCACCGGCGGCGCCATTCCGCAGTATGCGTTTGAGGTGGAGCGCAGCGAGGGTTTTGTGCTCACCAGCAACCCCTACCCGCTGGAAACCATAGAAACACTCGGTGCCGAGTTTGTCGAGGCGCGCCCGGCGCCGCACGGCTTTGCGGGGGACCGGTTGAAGAGTCAGTTAACAGGAATTAGCGGGGATTTGCGTTCAACCCTGCGCAGTTACGCCGATTATTCCCCTGAGTCTTTCCTTTCGTCTTTATCGGGTATCTCTGGGGAGCTGCGCACTTTGCTGCTCGCTTATGACCATTATTCGCCGGAGTCCCTCAGTTCAACTTTTACTGGCATTTCCGGGGAGTTACGCAAAGCCCTGTTGCGTTATGAAAACGCGGAACTCGAGACCATAAAGTCCAGTTTTGCTGGAATATCAGGAGACCTATCGTGATTCATTTAAGCAGTAACGCCCCGCGTGGCTTCTATACCTTAAAAAAAACCGACTCCAGTGGTCGCTCCACTTCGCTGAGCTTTGAAAACCTGATCACAGATATTGGTTTAAATAAGCTCGGCACAATGTCCGCCGACGATATTGTCCGGAATTTCTATGTAGGCAGCGGCAGTGCCACACCCGCATTCACCGATACGAATATGAATAGTTTGGTAGGCGCATCCTCCAGTATTCAATCGGATTCAGAGGGCACTCAAATCGAGGTAGCGCCTTACTACGTCTACCTAAAAAAAACCGTGCGCTTTGCTGTGGGCGCCGCTGCGGGCAATCTTTCAGAAGTGGGTGTCGGCTGGGAAAGCGATCCTTCGGGGAGTCTGTTTTCACGGGCACTCATTCGCGATGCAGATGGCAATCCCACTAGCCTTACAGTGCTCAATGACGAATATCTGGATGTGACCTATGAATTGCGTATTTACCCCGAAACATCTGATGTGACAGGGGTGGTCGCAATTGGCGGCAAGGATTACCAATACATTGCCCGGCCGGGGAATCTCGCAAGTACAAATACAGATGGCTGGTCGCTGGGTAGGAGCAATACCAGTGTGAGCAAGCCCTGGGCCTACGATGGCAGTCTTGGCGCTGTAACCGGACTGCCCAGCGGCAATGCAGATGATGGTGCGGGCGCAGCAGTACCCTACACCAGTAATAGCTTACAGGCCTCAGTGCAGCAGATGTGGGGCTTGAATGATGGCAATTTAGGTGGAGTGCGTTCTATTCGGGTCTATATGGGCTGGTCATGTTGGCAGCTGCAATTTTCCAATACCAGCGATGGCAGTGCCATCCCGAAAGATACCTCGAACGTTTTGAGCTTTGTATTAACCCACAGCTGGGCGCGGGGTTGAGATGGCACTGCCTGAAAACACCTTATCGAGCCAGCCGGTAGCCAGCCCCTTTATTGGCGGCGCGGCTCTACCGGTTCGAAATATTACCGACTACGAGCGCGGCGGTGTGGCGATTCAAGATCCCAGCAAAGGCTTAAATTTCCAAACCTGGCGCGCGCGGATATTAAACGACGGCAAAGCCATAGTGCTGGATGCCCAGCAGGTGAGAGCCAGCACGGTGATTAGCGGGGCCAATATCACCGAGGTGAGCCTGGCCTTTGACCAGAATATGCGCCCGGTGATTGCCTATGTGGAAGCCGGTACGGCCAAATTGTATTGGTATGACTCCAGCCAAAACGCCCAGGTAACCACCACTTTTGCGGGCTTTATTACTCCACGGGTATCCTTGGACGATAAGCGCCCCCTGCAGCAGCATATTAGCGATGTAATTTTCGCCTATTTAAAAAACGGCAATCTCTATCACCGCCGCCAGCGCGACCGCTACGGCACCGAGTATCTGCTGGCCAGTAATGTGAGCAGCCCCGGCCTGGTGAAAATAGGCATGAGCCGCAATTTCCGTTTACAGTTTTTGCTCAAAAGCCCTGACTAGCCCCCTAAATAAAACCTTCGAATAAACCCCTATGCCTTATCCCCTCTATGCCGTGGTCGCGGAAATCTGCGAGCGCGCCGGCCTGCCGTTTGGCAAATTCGATACCACCCTGCTGGAGGGGTATGTCTCGGGGATGCAGATCAGCAACGACGCCCCCGCGTTCGAACATATTCAGGAACTGGCCAAGGTGTTCTTTTTTGATCCAGTCAATCGCGGCGATTCCCTGGTGTTTACCCCGCGCGGCGCCGAGCCGGTAATGACCATCGACGAAAACGATCTCATCAGCGATAGCGACGACGAGAAAACCCGCCGTTCCCCAGAAGAGATTGTGCGGGTGCTCAATCTCAACTATTACGACGCGGACGGCGGTATCGATACCTGTAAGCAGACCAGTGACCGCAGTATCGATACCCGTGGCGAGGGCGAGAAAAATATCGAGACCCCATTAGTTTTAGAAACCGATCAGGCCGCGCAGATCGCCGTGATTATGCACAAGGTGATGATCGAAGAGCAGCGCGGGGACTTTGAAATTACCCTGCCGGACAGTTACCTAAAACTCACCCCCGGCGATGTGGTGTTGTTCCATGGGGACCGCTGCCGCATCGATGAAGTCTCCCTCGATAGCGGGGAACAGAAGTACAAACTGATCCACGACCGCAAGAGCGCCTATCAATCCCAGGCCTTCGGCGTAGCCCCCATGGCCCCACCGGCCCCGGTGCCACTGGTGCCGGGCGCTACCTATATTCAATTTATCGACGCGCCCATACTGGCCAGCGGTGACGACAGCCAGCTGGGTTACTACGTCGCCATCGCCGGCAGCAACAGCGCCTGGGCCGGCGCTACAGTGGCGCTGTCCCTCGATGGGGGGCAGAACTTTATCGAGTCGGACAGCACCGATATCGAGGCCGTGATGGGCGAGCTCACCACCAGCCTCAACAGCCACAAACGGGAAATCCCCGATACCCACAACCGCGTGCAACTGCGCCTGTATGACACTAACGACGCCCTGGAAAACCGCACTCTCGCGGATCTGCTCAACCGCCAGAATAGGGCGCTGATCGGCCATGAAATCGTCAGCTTTGGCGAGGCCGAAGAAATCAGCCCCGGCGTGTGGGAAATCGGCTACTTGCTGCGCGGGCGTCTCGGCACCAATCCGACAAACCACCCAGCCGGCACGCGCTTTGTATTACTCGAGCGCAACACGCTCAATTACATTCCCACCGAGCGCTACAACCTCGGCCAGACCCTGACCTTCCGCGCCACCAGTATCGGCAGCGGCAAAGAAACCACAACCAGCGGACTCTTCAGCGGCGCCAGCCACGCCGAACCCGCCCCGGCCAATCTCAGCGCGCACCGCAACGGTGGCCAGCTGGTAATCCAATGGCACGGAGTAGGGCGCCTCGGCGGCCGCGCCGCCTACGATCAAAGCCAGTTTTTTGCCGGCTACCGGGTAACCGTCAACGGGCAGAGCACCGACACCAGCGCAACCACTTTAACCCTCGCAGATCCAGGCACCGCGACGATCACCGTCAGTCAGCTAAACAGCATCACCGGCCCAGGCCCGGCGGCACAGATCAGCGTATAAGCAGGAAATAAAGACCATGAGCAACACACCGAACAACGGCATTCCCTACGCACAAGAGGGCACCCTAGACCCCGCTGCCGGCCTCAACCAAGCCCTGGACACTATCGACGCACTGCTACAGATCGAAGTGCAAGGTATCCAAAACGATCCCCCAGAAACGCCCACCGACGGCAGCCGCTATATCGTTGCTACCGGCAGCGGCGACTGGGTAAACCAAGACGGCCAGCTCGCCCGCTATGTGGCGGACCCCGGCTACTGGCAATTCTTTCCCGCCAAGGTCGTGCTCAATCAGGCCGACAGCCTGCTGTATATCAACACCAGTAGCGGCTGGCAGGTGGCCAACCGCCCGGAGACTTTGCCGCAGATTACGGGGGATACGGGCACGGATTTAGCGGGGGTTGTTGGGCAGATGTTGGCAGCATTGAGCGGGGTTTACTGGGATAATCAAGCCACCTAGCTTGCTTTGGCTATCAGGGATCAAAAGCCCCTTCATATATCCACAGGGAAAAATTTACTAACCTTTTGACTTTTAAGGGGTTTTCAAAAGGATATATAGCAGCGAAAATGCCGGGATATGATGCGGCTGCAATATATCCACTTATGTACGCTGGTACCAACGGCCGGTAACCTGATGTTCCTACAGGGTTTTCTTTAAATCGTTGCCGAAAGGAGTCTGTGGATATAGTAGTGGGTGATATATTGCAGCTGCTTTTGAATACACTGTTATGCGGCCGGTTGAGAATGGCTAAGATAATTTTTTACTTAGGGATTTCGATCTTTGTTTACACACTGATAGCAATAGCTACAGGAATTCCTGAGTTAGTGGATTTTGTTCCGCTGAATTGGGTGCAATCTACACCGGAAAATGGCTATTACAAGGTTGTTCCCTCAGATAGCCCTAGTGTTAGCAAGTGGTACACGCTTGGTATTGCCGTCATACTAATTTTGGCTGGCTACTTTGCAGGCGGCCCTAGAAAGAAATAGTTTTATTCACAGTGCGAGGTCACGCATAACCAGGCCAGGCAAGATCGCCCAGCCGGAGACTGGGCTGGACAGCCTACGCTTCGCTTCGGCTGCCCTTGCTGGCAACGTTATGCCTTACGAATATTGAAGTCATGCGATGAACGAAGAGTTTGAAACAATCAAAGATCAGTTGGCTGGCCTGGAGCTATCTTATGCCTGGCGAGGTCATGGATCAGCGATTTTTCTAGAATTTGGGAAGCTTGATCACAATACAGGTAAAAACAACCCGATTGGTGAATTTTCTCTCATGCTTGATTGTGAATGGCGGATCGAGAATTCTAATCAAATACTTTGTGGTAGCTACCGTAGTCATGATGAAATTGAGAAAGAAATCCATGGCTTGGTCGGCGACCAGTTAGTGAATCTTGAGTTTATGGGCAATCTGCCAGAAATAAGCATTGCCCTAGCGTCTCAAAAATATGTTGTATCGTTTACCAGCGATGTAGGCGATCCAGAGTGGGGGCTAAGGTTGCCCAGTGGCTCTTGGCTCTGTAGTAAGGGCGGGAGTGTAGTTTTAGACAAAAGGGCATAACAAGGCAAGGCAGGCGGACCGCTCACGCGGCCGCTGCTCGCAACGTTAGTTACTCTTAATGAAGATGATGAAACATAAATGCCCACACTGTAATGAAAAGGTGATTTCGAATTGGGGTAAGTTCAATTCCAGTGCGTTGCACCCCGCCATCTGTCCCAGCTGCGGTGGTTACTCTAAGCAGCACTATGCTGGTACAGCACTCGAGAGCTTGCTGATAAGCTTTGGTGTTCCCGCAGTCTTGCTATGGTCTCTCCTCGCTGAAACTTGGTGGCCAGTCTTTGCCTCAGTGTTGGTTGTTATAGCTAGCGGTGTTCTCAAATTTTTATACGTCCCAATGGTTGTCGTTGATCTACAGGCAGCCAAAAACTATCACTGGTTTGCTTTCGGGTGCTTAGTTATAGTTCTAGCTTGGGTCTCCTATGCGGCACTTGGAAGTTAAGCAACTAACAAATCAATTAACTACGCGCCTTCGGCGCCCGACAGCTTACACTGCGCTTCGCTGCGTTCCAGCTGCGGGTTATTGAGGCGTTAAAGGTACTCAATAGTGTGGCTCTTAAAATTTACAAGTAAGCGCAAGGCCATACAGATCTTCAAAAGGGATTTGAGGCGTAAATTGTCAGATGATTGGGGTAACAAGAGGAAGTATTTGGCCTCTGAGGTAACTAATAGTGTTCAAAGCCACTACCCCAAATTATCTAAGTATGAAATGTACGCAATATACATGTGGTCAGAGAAAAAGCAGTTTGATAAATATTGTACAGAATCTAACATAAGCCTTACCTCAATCGAGGCTAGGAAAGAAATTGGATCTGTTGTGATCTCCATGAGTAATAGCGATTCTTCCGGATTAGAATTAGATTCTAGCAACGACTTTTCTGGCTCAGGAGGTTTGGATTGAACCCATCTTTAACAAGTAAAGCACCCGACATCAAAACCGTCGCTTCGCTATGGTTTTGATGCAGGTGCTTTAAGCGTTTATGTGAACGAGGAATTTAAGTGAGTTACAACATCGCGGTAGTAAATTTTAAGCTACCAGAAAATTTTGAAGAAGCAGTTGCACTTGTGAATTCGATGACAGATATGGATGTGCCTGAAATCGCGAGCATTTACAAAGAGTTCCATGATGAGGTAACAAAGGCATTTCCTTGTCTTTGCAGTCTACCTGACGATGAAATTGATAATGGTGTTTGGTGTGATGGCCCTCTCATCAATAACTTCACGGTCAAAGCGCCTGTGATAGGATTTTCATATTCAAAAGTTGAAGAAGCCTTGCCCGTAGTTGGCAACTTGGCTCTAAAAATGGGGCTGTCGGTTCTCGACTGGCAAGCAAGTAAGGTATACAACCCGTGAATCACATAACAAATCAATCAACTTCGCGCCTACGGCGCCGGGCCGCTAAAAGCGTGGCTTCGCCACAACGCGGCCGGTTATTGAGACGTTATGCGTAAGTGAAGAGAATATGGATAGGATTTATCACAATATCATCGATGCGCCGCATCTATACGATATCGTTTATTTTTCATATAAAGTCGATTCAGATAACGTTAAAGAGTCATATATCGATCTCCACTTAGAAAGAGATGGAGATTTAGTAAGGCTTCGGTTCAAATCTCCACAAGACTTGGAGATTGAAAAAGGATTTCCGTATGCAACGGGAGGTATGTTCATTGAAGACGTTACTTCACATCAGCTTGACGGGATCAATGTATATGTTGGGGATTTTGAGGCCAGTCATGGCTCAATTACTTTTTGGGCGAACAGTGTTGTTCGGTTCTAAGAAAATCCGCATAACAAGAAGGTGCATGTGACAGCCACCGCGTTGCGGCGTCTGCACATGACCTTAGCGTTAGGAGGAGATATGATTCGAATATTGTTCTACGTATTACTGCTTATACCTGCTTTGGTGAATGCTAATGAAAAGATAGACGACCAAGTCGTATTCATCAGTGAACAAGACAAGGCTATGAATACAGCTATTGATAAGGCTCGAGCAACGTTAAACGATTTTTTCAAGGTAGCAGATCAACCGCCTGAAGAAGCAAGTGACTTTAAATTAAAGGTAATGGTTTCTGATGAGAATGGCGTTGAACACCTATGGTTTTCACCTTTCAAAGTGATTGAAGGTGGCTTTGCTGGTGTTTTGGTAAACGAGCCGAATATTATAGCTTCAATGAGCTATGGAAAAGTCTACGCATTTAGGGAAAGCCAAATTACAGACTGGGGTTATGTTCTGAATGGAAAGCAAGTGGGTAGTTATACAGTTTGTGCATTATTTCAAACAATGGACAAATCAGTTGTAGAGCAATATAGAACTGAGCACGGTTTCGAGTGTGACTCCTAACAAGTGCCGGCACAATCGCGCACTTCGTGCGCTGGACTCGCAACAAGTTGCTCGCCTGTGCGGCAAGCGTTAGCGTCATAAGAGCGATGAGTATGAAAGTTGTACAAACTCGTGTCCAAGGGCTTATCTATAGATTAGATAACTTAGTCCTCTCTCTAATTGGTATCTGCTTGGTATCGATTGCAATGGTATTTTTTGGAAAGGATATTCCTCAAAATTATATAAAATTCTACGTGACAGGACTTTTCATCATACCAATTGGGGTAACAGTTTGGCTCGCAGTATTTAATAGTGGTAAGTCTAAGGTCGAGGAGTACTCATTTTCAGTTACTGAAGATGCAATAGTTTTTCGTAGTTTGTCAGGATCTGACTACATGCCTATCTCTGAGTATAAGGATTATGTAGTTAAGGGGTGGTGGCCAATGACTATTTGCATAATAGGCAGTGAAAGCAGCATAAAATTTAGTCAGTCTGTGTTTTCTGCAAAACAAATTAATCAAATAAAGAATGAGCTAGATCGGTTGCGCTAACAAACGCAAGCAGCCGACTCGCTACGCTCACGGCTGTTGCGGGCGTTAGTAATGATACCCAAAATAAATTAACCTAAACTTAGATGTTATATATGTTTAAAAAAATTCTACATTTGATCTCTCTAGCTTCTTTTGCGGGTCTTCTGCTCGCATGCAGCGGTGGCAGCGGTGGCAGCGGTGGCAGCGGTGGCAGCGGTGGCGGCGGCGGAGACAGTTCTGATCCAGTAGAGATGCCCGCTGAAATAGATAGCTTTACCGCCTCCGAATTACTTTCAATTGATCCTCCTTCTTTTGAAGTTGCAGTACGATTTTCACAGAACGTATCGCGAGCAGACGCTCTCGATATCGGAGTAAAAGTTGTGGTGGCTACCGATGGAACTGGTGATGTTATGGGGCAGGACTTTGCCCTCTCTTACAATATGGATTGTCCAAGCGGCTCTGAAAATTGCGATCAGACTGATTACTTCTTTACTTGGAGCTATGGAGATATCATAGGCTGGTGCTGCACTCTTAGAGGGCGCGACCTTTCGTATGAACTCACGAATGTAGAAGGATATTTACAGTTAACTATGAGCTATCATGGAAAATTTACTAAGAGCACATATGATAATCTAGTTAACGGTAACGTCTTAACAAATGTAGAAGCAATTCTTTTCTCTGGGCCAAATAAAGAAACTGTTTTATCAAGAGACTACTACCCGCTGGCGAATGAGTTTACTGATCAACTTGGGGAACTGAATGATAATCTCCGTGATTATGATGGTTCCTCAGGTTTAATTGATATTCAAAGTATTACTATCACTAATTATTTGGCCCCCTAAATTCGTCAAAGGTACTAACAAATCAAGGAAGCGGGACGCCGTAACTGGCACCCCTTCTTGAGGCGTTAAAGCCCAGCACAATTAAGGGAATCAATTGAATAAAATAATTTTTGTGTTTTTTAGTTGTTGTGTTGTAGCGTGCACGCCTTCAACACGTTACGTTAAGTCGGAGTCAAGTGCTCGCAATGATTTCGAGAATGATAACTTAAGCTTGGCAAGTTCAGGTTATATTGGGTGTCCAGCAAGTGAAATAATTATTTCAGGTGTTGATGTACGCTCATATGATGATGCTAAATCTTGGAAGGCTACATGTAGAAATAAATCTTTTTATTGCTCGGAGATTTCTTATTACCGTACCGCCTATCCAGAGATGGCGGTTCAGCTCAGTTGTGCAGAAGAAATTTAGCCTTGTATAATAAACCTATCAGTCGGGTAGTTTGAGCCACGTATTTTTGCGGCAACTTTGCATACAATCAGGCCATTAAAGACGGAAAGGGAAACAGCGCAAAGTAGTGGTGCAGATTCTCGGCCCCGCACACCTTCGCCAAAGTAATCCCCATCGCCTCACACCAAGCCGGCAGCTGATCGCGAGGAGGTGGGGCTAACCCTTCAGGGCATTATTTTCGTTGTGGAGGAAAAGGCCGCTGGTAAAAGCTTGCCCATAGAAGAGGTGGCTTAGCATGCTGGTGCTGTGGGTGGTGCTGGCCTCATTGTCACTCATTCCTCTTGTCTATTGGCTGCCTGCGGCAATAATTTGTGTGTATATACAGTATTTAGGTATTACAGCATGAAGCTTTCCCCACTCTATGGCCACGGCGTTGCCTGGAGTTTTCATTCGCCCGCTGATGACCTCAAGGAGGCAGCGCTAATCTTGGGAACACCTGATCACCAAGCCCGCGGGAACCTACATGGTCCGCGCCAATGGTGACTCAATGGTAAATGCGGGTATCAATGGTGGTGATTTATTGGTTATCGATCGCTCCTTAACCCCTAAGTACGGTGATGTGGTCGTGATTGCCCTGGGCGGCCTGCTAACGTGCAAGATACTGGATCGATGCCGCGGGCGGCTGATGACGGTAAATGATAGATATGTTCATATACCTATTTGGGAAGGGCAGGAGTTAGTTGTAGAGGGGGTGGTTAAAACATCAGTGCGCTATCATCGAGGAGAGTGAGAGGTTTGAGATTGGTAAACAGGTATTTCCCTATAAGATTCAATAAGTTATATTTTTGTGTACTGAAGACTGGCAGTGTTGAGGTCAGCGGTTCGATCCCGCTTAGCTCCACCAAATTTCCCTTGTCTATCAAGGGGTTGCGAGAAGAGGTTCATGTCCTCTTATCCGGTGGACAAAAACGTGAACAATAACTCGCAAGAATGAAAAAGGGCCTCTTTGGTCCTTTTTTTGTCTGATGATTGCTCCCATATCTTTTATTTATGCTTCCTGATTAGCGCCTTTCATCAGTTTTAGGGCTGCTGTTGTCTGTAATAAGCGGAAAGACAGAGAGCTATGAGACTTATTAGAGATTCGGACCTCTTCCCTGTCGCATCACTTAAAAATAAAAATTTTGGAGTGCCGATCTAGACAAGATAGGTTGACTTTTAGCCAACTCTTTATTGTTTGAGGAAATTTATTATATGTAATTTTTGAAATCTCCTGAAGTCCTGGACCTTGCCCTTTCTGCTATAAGTGTGTTTCTTGCTATAGCAAGCTTAGTACATGCTTTCTATTCAAACCGAAAAATAAAAAGGATTAAGAGCATTACTAGGAAGGGGGTTGGCATTTATATCAAACTGCTAACACAGCAGGAGGCGTTGTTCATGAGTCGTTGAATTTATATAAAGAAAAGTGCAAAAGTAATCTAAATTTTCTTCTTGAGCGGTTATCCAAGGTTGACCAATTAAGTTTGAATGTTTACCACGACTGTATTCGCTTCATTCAGCTTGTCGAGCCCAAATCTACTCTAGATATTATTAATTGTTGGAAAGAGACTGGTAAAATTAACAAAGGCCATGTGGATTCATTTAGGAAAATTGTAGTTGGTGGTGAGTCAAAGAAAAATAGAGTTTTGAGGTCTGAAAGTGTTGGGTTGATTATTACTGAAATTTGTACATTGTTGTGGCCTTACGCCGGATATATAGATTTGGTGTTTTTTAGGTGGGTTATAGGAAATATCTGGAATACAAGAGCCCGAGTGATTTTGTGGTTGGCAGACGCTGAAAAATAGGCCGAGATACATTTTACGGCCATCTCTTAACTTTCGAATTTCTAGAACTCTCTTCTAATTACCTGTTCGTTTAAATAGATGTTAATCTCCTCATAATCAATACCATGTCTCGCTTGATAAGACTGGGTAACTCGCTCATCAGTATGCGCCATCAGCTGCTGCACTGACTTAACGTCATACCCCATTCGCTTAAATCGATCTGAAGCCAGATTACGCACTTCGTGGAAGCTGGGTGGGGTTTGGTTTTTGGGTAAGCCGATATAGAGTCCGCTAGCGTTGCGGACTTCAGTGAACATATCGCTCAGTCGGTCGAGGCTTACCTGGCAAATATGCTCTTTAGTTTTTCCCGTACGACGTTGCTTGGGAGTATGGCTCAGTATATAGGGACAGCGGTAATTTCTGAGACAGAGTTCCCTGGCGCGGCATAATAACTATGCCGGGTTGTTGGTGGGTTTTTAGATTAAAGATTAAGTGGCTGGCGGCAAGGCTGTCCCGTTGCGCTTCGGATTTATTGATTGCTTTGCGCAGGTGATCGCCATTTAGGTGTTTCACAAAATGCAGTTCGCAAATATCAGTGTGGCGCATAGTAGTCAGCATACTGATGCCCATGGCAATTTGTAGTGTCTCATAGCCTAATTCCCCAGCCTTTTTTTAGATGCTTCAGTAAGCTTCCAGGGTTAAGCGCTGACGCTTTTTTATGGCTTTCCTTTTTCCAGCAGGTGCGGTCGGTCGTCGGCTTTGATAAATGGGTTGCTTTCCAGTTTGCACAAGCCTTCAGCTATTAAGTAATTAAAGAAATTATTAAACTCGTCGCGGCGTACGTGCTGTTGGTGGTAGGTCAGGGATTCCCACCATTTGTGCAGATCGGTTAATTTGGCCTTATGTAGGGAGATCGCTTCGAAGACTTCGCTAAATTGTTTTAGTGCGTTACAACGATTGCGTAGGCTAGTTTTGCTAGTTAAGCGGAGATCGTTCTCTACTCTCCATTCTATATAGCGCGTGGCGTGAAAGCCGAAGCTTGCTCTATCCGGAACCTTGGCTGGTTTTCGCTTTACGCTCTTATCCCGGTGAGCATTAGCCTACTCAGCTATACGTAGAGCATCTTCAAAAGATGCTTTGAAGATTTTGTTGGAGCCATCCGGGTGACGATAGCGCCGGTAGTTTTCCCTGTTGTGCGGGTCTGGGTAGAGATTTTCCGGTAGTGGGGTGTCGCCCCGCAGGCGGGGCTTTCTGGGGCTGGTCATTGCCTTGATCGGCTGCTGCGATAGGAGTTTTGTGCTTAGCCTGTCAGCAGGTCTAGCCCGCTTCTGGGCCGGCCATCGTTCGTTGAGGTATTCTGGGCTGGGGTTTTGCCGGTGTGGTCGCTTATAGCGAATCGGTCGGCATCCACATAGGGCTCCCCGGCGATGATCCGGCCGGACATATGGTCGGCTTAGATCCATTCAATGATGTTTCTCTACCGGGGCGGGAGCCTAACTCAAATTTCTCCCTGGCCCAGATAGTGCCTTTCATTAGCGTACCCACAAGGTAGCCCTCCATGGCTTATTCGGGGAAAGCGCTTTCCTTGAGTACGCCGTCCACAATGCTATAAGTAGTAAATTGGTTGGTTTTTTTTCGAAAATTTATACCAAGTATTTAAAGCATTCTTCCTTGGCAATTTGCGCTGCTTTTTCTTTTGCTTCTTTCAGGGTTTCGACGGACTCCTGAAAATCTTTTGCACCACCTATCATCAGGTTATAGGTGCCGCTGAAGGCTGCGTATCGTTTCATTGGATGCTTCCAGATTTATAAAGGGGCTCCAGACTAGCTAGCCCTAGAACGGTTGCTACTGACTGAATGCGTCGGGGCGCGGTTAAATTCATAGCTGACTAGCGGTGGGATTTCTTTTTCGAGTAGACCGCGAATCCATACCATGCCTCATGAGGTAACCTTGGTGTTGATGTACGGCACCTTAACTGGGCCACGGTTGTATTCAGCATCTTTCGCAACGAGCAAGCCATGCTTTAAGGCGATTTTTGTAGGGACGTTGCGCATGGGCTCATGGATGTGCAAAAGAGTGTTCTCTCGCAGCAGTTTCAACAGGTTATTCCTACCCATTTCATGGTTCGGGCGACCTGGGTGATTTTGAATAACTTTTTCTTGTTCACGTCGCTTCTTTCCTCTTTTTTCAAGTGGTGGCAATCAAGCGAGAGGATGTGGAATTTTTATTGGCATTCGAACTCACACTTTGCATTGGTAGCGCAAGTTGCTAATGTTGAGCACGTGGCGGTAGTTATCACTATCAAGCTGGGCGAGTTCTGCAACGGCCAGAGTAAAACGTGTGCAGCAATCCCGTTGGCACGGGTATGGCAGCTGGCTGCGGTGAGCAGCGCCTCTACGCTTTGAGTTGGGTTGAACAGGTTCATGCGGCATCCCCTCCAAAAGGTAACCAGTCGTTGTTTTTTCAGGTGAGGTTGAAATTTAATTAAAAATTGATATTCCTAGGTGCCCTTATCACGAAGGAGAAAATGAAAAAACCAAAATATTCGGTAGTAGGCCTTCTACTGGCTCCAGCCCTTGGAGGTTGTACTGCAACGAGTAGGTCGCCGATGATCATTAGTGAATACTTTGCGATAGAGCACTTCTCGAGCAAGCAAGATATATTGAATAAGGCAAAGCAGGTATTTTTGCGGGATGGATTTCAAATTATGTCGACCGATCTAGAGGCGGAGTACATATCTTCGACCCTAGGAACTGGAAGCTTACGCCAGAGCAGGCTAATCGTGGTGCCGCCCAGGGCGTATATTTACCGGATGAGCCAGCGCAAGATCTCACCTTACAGTGTGTTTCTCGTTGCGAAATTGAAGTTTAGATGGTTAAAAAAAATCTTGCTGTGATTGTTGCTGGCGAAACCTGAAGAGCAATCCTTTTTAAGTCTCTTTGTTGTAACTTGGTGATTCTGCATATTTTGGGGTAGGGCAGTCATCAAGTGCGCTATTTGGAAATTTATACAGGCGATACGTGGTCAGTTTTGAAGTCGCGACATGGACTATTAAACGGAGAAACAGAACATCAACCGCAAAGCTGGTTTTAATTGCGTTGGTCGATTGCTCTAACAGTGATGCGGGGCAGTGTGATCCGTGTAATGCTTATCTGGCCGGCGTTGCGTGATACACAAAGCGCTCAGTGACTAACGCCATCGAATAACAGGCAGAGTTGGACTACCTGAGCGCTAAAAAAACCAATGGGCGCAGAACCAATTAGACCTCTTTTTATACGCTAACCGGTGCAATGAGTTCACCAGTGAAAATAAAACACGAACCGGTGAAATCTGAGCACCCAACCGGTGGAAATGACAACACGTCCTTCTCTATAGAACCAATAAAAAACCATTAGAGAGCGGTAGGGTTCCAAATCGTGTCAACCCAAACGCGGTACACGCTTGCCTGGAAACTGGGTTATCACAGACAAATTCCGCATCGATGCTCAGCGGCTCCGCCCAGACTTGGTGCACCGAATTCAGGATGTGGCGGAGAGCTTCCACGATTACTGGAAATTCCAACCTGGCTAGCGAGGTGTGAAGCTCGATTGGCTGGCCACTTGGCGCAACTGACTCAAACACGAGAGGTATCTCGCCCCCCGGCCCCAAGCCTTAGAGCAGCGGCAAACCCGGATCCTCAGCGCCGTCGAAATCGCTATAGATACCAACTGGTAAAAACCAATCATCAAGGAGGGTTCACTATGTGCGTAGTTAGTATCCCGGAAGCCATCACTCGCTTATCCACAACCAATCCTGGCAGTCCCCTCGCGGTGTTCCGCACCCAGTCTGCTCACCTTGTGAAGGCGGTGTTTGCAAATACGGTGGTTACTCAATTTTGGATAAATCAGGGCCATATAATTTACCTGTGGCGGAAAGGCGGTTTCAGGATTACTTCGAGAGTATGCCGAGGGCGACTTAGTAGTGAGGCATGGCTGATTACATATTGAGTACTGAGAATTTAAAGTGAGGAGGGGCCGTGTCATAGCTGGATATACGTGAACTTTGTGGGAGTGGTCTCGAGCCTATCCAGAGCGGGCGGGGAATTCTGTATCTTGGCCCCGTTTGGCTGCGAGATGGTATCGGGATGCAGGGAGGAGATCCCTGTGCCAATGAGTGAGGTTAGGGCGGAGGAGACCGATCGAGTTGTGGGTATGTGCCTGCGGGCTGTAAAGGGACGCAAGAGCCAGGAGAAGATGAAGGATGAGTTACAAGTGTTTTGGCCCCGCTATTTTCATAGATAGGAATTGCAGGATCCGGCCAGGCTGGTTAAGAAATCGGTGGCCAGCATCAAGATGCTTTGCCAAATCATTGAGTCGAGCATTGAAATAGCTTTCAGGATAGGGGAAAGGTTTCAAGGGTGATGAGGCGTATTGTTTATCTCTCCTTCAGGCGTCCGATACGTTGTCGATTTTGCCAGCATCCCGCTTCCTGACGTTCAAATCACTGTTAAGGGGCTTAATAGGGGCTCGTGAGTGTCTTATGGGGATATGGGGTCTGTGCTATGGCCTAATCTACTATCTAGGGATTTACAACTTTTTGCGCCGCTACTGAGTGTTGCTATGCAAAACAGGGACTTAAAGAAGCTATTTCTATTCGTTATTCTCTTTGGCTATGCCTCTTTTTCTTTTGCGGTGAAGTCATCGAAACCGATAGAGCTAAAAGTTGCTATCGAGCAAGATGCGCCACCTTATGTGGAAAACCATGCAGCGCTGGGGCTTGAGGTAGATGTAATATTGAAATCCCTGCCAGGATATTCAATAACCTTTTTGCAGTTGGGTTGGGGAGGAATTCCACAGGCTATGGGTAAGGGTATGGCAAATGCCGAGGCAAATGCGATTAGGCACGATGAGCCGAACAAATACTATTACTCAAACTACTATATCGGATTTTTGAATTATGCCATTAGCCATAAAGATAAAGATTATAAAATTGATAGTGTGAGCGATCTTGTTGGGCGCGATCTTATTGTTTGGAAGAACGCTCATCTAGTTCTTGGGCCAGAGTTTAAACATCTATTCTCCCCTGATGCACCAGGCAGAAAGAATTATGTTGAGGCGCAAAATTCAAAGGATCAAGTTCTAGACTTCTGGAAAAACCCTGATTCGGTCATCATTATCGATAAAAGCATATTTATGAACTTTTCCATAATTGAGGGGCACTCAATGGATAAAGTGAGTTTTCATAAGATCTTTCTGCCGGTAGCCAAGTTTAAAATGGCCTTTAAGGATAAAAAACCTAGAGATGATTTCAATAAGGGGCTGGCCCTTCTTTGCTCAAAGGGTGAGTACGCTAAGCTAATGGCGAAATATGGTGTACCGGAAAAGGCAAACGTATGCCCTTAGGCTGGTTGTGGGCATTGGACATTCAAGGTGTTTAGTACGGCAGTGGACTGATGCAGGCCCACGGCCAGAATCTATCGGGCGTGGATAAGATGGACATCGTCGCTGCCGGCTTTATCCACGGCTCCGGAGACTTCGCTAATGTCCTGGGTAATATCGCTAATAAATCCATGCTGAAGGGTTACTCGGAAGCGGCAGAAGTCTTCTTGCAGTTTACCGCCACCGGCCACCTCAGCGACTTCAAGATCGCTACCCGCACCGATCTCGGTACCTTCCCCTCACTGCGCCAGGTCGCACCGAGTGCTGAATTTAAATACGTCAGCATCGGCGAGCGCGCCGAAATCGCTGCACTGGCCACCTACGGGGGAGATGTTCTCGATTACCCGCCAGGCGATTATTAATGACGACCTCGGAGCCTTCACCCGTATACCACAAAAGATGGGTCTCGCCGCCGTGCGCACCGTGGGTGATCTGGTCTTTAGTATTCTGCTGAATAACCCAGCCATGGCCGATGGCAAAGCCCTGTTCCACACCGACCACGGCAACCTGGCCACTAAGTCAGGCATCAACACCGCTAGCATCGACGCCGCACGGGTATTGATGGGCAAGCAAAAGGATGGCAAAGCCTTCCTGAATATCCGCCCTAAATTCCTGCTGTGTGATATCGCCGATGAGGGGGCCGCAAAGGTTGCCCTGGAATCCGAGTTCGAAGTGGGTGCATCCAGCAAGAACAACACGACCCCCAACAGCGTGCGCAATATAGCCAGCGTGCTCTCTGATGGTCGCCTCAGCGGGCACAATGGCTGGTACCTCAAGGCCGACCCAGTAGCGCACGACACGATCGAAGTGCTCTACCTGGAAGGCCAGCAGGCCCCCGTACTGGAACAGCAAAACGGCTGGAATATTGGCGGGGTGGTTTAAAGTCCGCCTCGATGCCGCAGCGAAAGCCTGGGACGTAAAAAGTATGGTGAAAACTCCTAAAACCTAATGCCCAGCTCAAACCGAACCAAACCTTAAAGAATCCAAAAAGGGCCGCATCACACGGCCTTTTTGCTTTCAGTTACAAACCCAGTTGAGGGAAAGAAAATGGCTACGAATTTTGTGCAAGACGGACGCATGCTGGATGTCACCAACAGTACCAGTGCGAAGCTAACCTCTGGTCAGGTGGTGGTAGGTTCAGTACTGGGTGTGGCGATGGAAGATATTGCCGTGGGTGAAACCGGCGTGCCCGTTATTGATGGCGTATTCACTGTGCTGAAGGTATCCGCCGCAGTGATCAATCAGGGCGAAAGCCTCACCTGGGTAACCGCCTCCAGTGCCTTCGATGATAACGCCGCCACCGCCGCTACTGACGATATCACCGGGGCAACCGCCTTTGCCGCCGAAGCTGCCGGTGCAGGTACTGCCAGCCTTGCGGTTAAGTTTACCGGCGTACAAGGCACCGTTAAGGCCTAGGTGATCCATGGATCTGGACCAACGAGCCGCAGAGTGCGCGCTTCGCAAATGGGGCAAGCCCGCTACCTATGACGATGGTAGCGGTGCTGAGCCTATCGATTACCAGTTGATTTTCGATCAGGAGATTGACCAGTTTGATGAAGAGGAACGCCTGAGGGTACCGCGTATTGAGTTGAGCTTGCTGGTGAGTGAAGTGGGGGATTACAACTCAGAGGCAGTAATTAAGCTGGGTGGTGTGGAGTACACAGTGCGTAAGAGGCTGGCGGATGATGGGGTGGTTTGGCGGGTGTTGGTAGAGGGGCAAGCTAAAATTGCGAAAAACAGTTAAAAATAAATCGACTGGAAAAATGTCGGAAGTATTGGGTGGCGGCCAAAATGATTAGTCTTTAAGTGGGGCCATCGTACAGATTGGCTATGTTACATTGACCTAATAGTAAAAGATATTGATGGATTGGCATAAATTTCCATCTAAGATATATGCCTTTGGGATCGCTATATAAGTGTTTGTCACTACAGGCGCTGATTTGATTGCTACTAGAAATGGATCGTTTTGATGAAAAGACCTGAACTGAATACTACTCCAATAAAAATAGATAAGCTCATTAATAGGATCGATGAGGGGGAAATTAAGATACCAGCGTTTCAGAGGGGGTATGTTTGGAAACAGAATCAAGTAATTGAACTGCTGGAGAGTATCGTTAAACAATATCCTGTGAGTAGTGTTTTGCTTTGAGAGGCCAATGAAAAGGAGAAGCTAAGGTCTACAAGAAATATTGCGGGGTATAATATTCCAGATAGAGGAGATAATTGGCCAGTAAATTATGTATTGGATGGTCAGCAGCGTTTGTCATCCATTTATGCTGTCTTTAGTTCAAATGTCGAGCAGGAAGAGTCAAGCGCGAAGTACAACCCGAATCTTAATCTTTTCGAAATATATTATGATTTTGAAAGTGAGGCATTTCTTCCTGTTAGTGAGAAGGAGGAAGTAGACCCGGGGAGAGTAGTAGCCCTTAGGAACATAATAGATCCTATTAAACTTGTTGATGAGATCGCTGCGCTTGATAAAGCATACCATTTGCAAGCTAAGAATCTTTCATCAGTATTGCTGAATTACGAAATCCCTGTTGTTCAAATTAAGAACCGAACGAAAGAAGAGGTAGGGGTTATTTTTGAGCGAATCAATAATACAGGAACTAAGCTTAACACTCTCGATTTAATGACGGCTTGGACTTGGACTGAGGATTTCCACCTGCTCGATGCAATCGATGAGTTATTGATTGAGCTGGAAGAGAAGTCTTTCGGAAATATTGATTCAAAGTTAGTGCTGCAAATAGTGTCAGGGATTATAGTTGGGTCTACAAAGACCGAAAATGTACTTCGCCTAACTGGTGAGAGGGTAAGGGATAATTGGGATCAAGTAAAAAATTCAGTTCGAGCAACCGTAGACTTTCTGTCAACTCAGATAAAGTGCTCGAGCATTGAGTTTCTTCCATTTCATCAGCAATTAGTGCCACTGGCTAGATTTTACTCTAAAACAAAGCGCGTTACAGAGGATCAACTTGATATCATCAAGAGATATTTTTGGAGTACATCTTTTTCTAATAGGTACTCAACTGGTCAAACTACACATAAAATGGATGCTGATATAGATTTTATAGACAAGGTGGCTGATTATGACTTCACTCTCATTAAACGTTACTCTCCATCAATTACGGCTAGAGAATTAATTGCTGCACAGTTCAGTAAGGCAAACCCCGTAACTCGAGCTTTTCTATTGCTGTCAGCACAACATAGCCCGCTGGACCTAGCTAATGGTAGTTCTATCGATACTGGAAAATCCTTATCCAGCTACAATCGGAAGCAATATCACCATATTTTTCCTAATGCATTTTTAAGTAAGCAGGGTTTTTCGAAAGAACAAAGATTCTCAGTGGTGAATTTCTGTTTTTTGCCAGCTGATTCTAATAAGAAAATATCAAGCAAAAGTCCCTCGGATTACTTCTTTTCGACTGTTCCCTCGGAGAAGAAAAGTGAAATTTTGTTAAGTAATCTATTGCCTCAGGATGAAAATATATATAGTGAAGATAACTTCATTGGATTCCTTGAGAGCCGATCTGAACTCATTGTTGATTCGGTACATAAATTAGTAAATTAGGTTAAGGGCAACTATGTAGTTGCATTTTGTTCATTCTTCGTCCTGTGTAACCATGAGTTAAAAACATCTAAAGAAATTGTTGTTGTAGTAAAGTACTGCTATCGCGATAGATCCCCAAACCCGCACCAGCGGGTTTTCTTATGCCCAAAATTCTTGGAGCACACCCCAATGACCCAGCGCATAACAATCCGCGATGCCGCATAAAACAAGCTGGAAAACCTAACTAGCTATAACTTCCCCTCAGCCGGTAGCACGGAAGGCATAGAGCAGGATACGCCTGACCTATACCGCCCAATATCCCACTGAATGACGCATTCCCGCGTTGGACTTTAATTTCTACTAAGCGACTGGAGAATCCCTATGTCCCAATTGGCTCATTGGGGTAATCAAGCCCCCTAGCTTGCTTTGACTATCAGGGATCAAAAGCAAATTCATATATTCACAGGAAAAAAGATACTAACCGTTTGACTTTTAAGGGGGGTTCAAGATGACATATAACAGCGAAAATGCCGGGATATGATGCGGCTGCAAAATATCCATTTATGTACGACGGAATCAACTGCCGGTAACCTAATATTCCTTCAGGGTTTTTTTCATCGTTGCCGAAAGGAGTCTTTGGATATAGTGGTGGGTGATATATTGCAGCTACTTTTGAATACACTGTTATTGGTCGCTCGCTCCGGTTTTGCGCGTGTTCAGTTAAGAATGGCAGGTGATTATTGGGCTACTGTATAAAAAAACAGTATCGACGGGAAGGCCCATAGTCAACGGTTAGACCTTCGTGTAAGCTTCGAAGCAAGGCCGCGAACCTAGTGCTGCTAATTTTTCTCTCAGAATCGTGGTAAACAGTAAAAGAAATATATTTGTAGTGAATTTGTACACAGTGCCGCGAGCAACAAATAACAACCCGATGATGCGGAAACCTAAAAGTTGTTATTCCCTTTGCTTACGCAAAGGCACTGCCAACTTTCTTAACGGTTCCGCATATCTATTTCGTTAAATTTAAGACTTACCCACGTTTAGTAGACACCCTGTATAGTTAGGTTTAGGTCTAACACGGAGGTGTATCATGGGTAAGAAAATAACTCAGGCGTATACGGAGGAGTTCCGAAGAGAAGCAGTTAAGAGAGCGGAAAAGCCTGGAGCAACAACGGCTTCTGTGGCGCGAGAGCTAGGCGTCAGCGCACAGCAGATCTACAACTGGCGTCGTCAATTTAATCGACTGTCTGATAAGCAGTTCAATAGTTTAGACGGCGTCGACTATTTCAAACAGGAAAGCGCTGAAGTTCGCAAGCTCAAGAAGGAACTGCATGAAGCTCGTCAGGAGGTTGAATTTCTAAAAAAGGTAGCTGCGTACTTTGCGAACCACCAAGAGTAAAGTACGCACTGATACAAGAGCATGTAGGGTCATTTCCGGTTAGCTTGATGTGCCGGTGTTTAGAAGTCTCAAGATCGGGTTATTATCGATGGCGGGGGCGGTTGCCATCTGCTCGC
>NZ_JBGMEL010000028.1:0-31249 GCF_041447225.1 Microbulbifer echini
ATCTTTAATTACAGCGTATGATCTGCGGTGCAGCATGAGCGCCAAAGGTAATTGCTATGATAACGCTTGTGCAGAAACATTCTTCCACTCACTTAAAGTAGAAGCAATTCATGGTAACCGCTTTCCCACAAGGCGCCTCATGAGAGAAACCATATTTGAGTATATAGAGATAGACTACAATCGAAATCGCCTACACAGCGCCAATGGCTATCTCAGCCCTGAGGCGTTTGAGGAACAACTAGTCGCTTAGTGGTGTGTCCGTCGTTGGTGGGTAGGATCATGGTGCTCATCCAGCCAGCACTTAAAGGCAGTCATAATCGGCCTGGACCCCTCTTGTCGTAAATCGTGTCGCTGCTTTGCGATCAGCTGATTCTCTTTGGCCCTCCTTTCAACCCGATAGAAAGTGCATTGCCTGCTTTGCTAGCCCATCCCCTTGTGCCGCTCTTGCTATGGGTTCAAATTTTCGCCGGGCATGTGCATTGCTGTGATTTGGGTTTACAACTGTCTGCTCAAATAACAACTCAAAAAATGGGTCAGCATCGCAATGCAGCGTGCCTTTAAAGCCGGCAAACCAGTCATTTACAAAATCTTTGTGATCAACGGCATTATATTCATAGAGGATCGCTTCCTTTCCTGGAGGGCCACCTCGGAAACAGTAGGCATAAGATTTTCGGCTTGCTGGCCGGCTAGGTTCGTTAAGAACTTGGAGTGATGTGGCATCCAGAGCCCCAATGTCGTAGCCAATGACCTCGTCTTTTAGCAAATTGCTCAGTGGTTGTAGGGGGAGTTACACAATCGATAACAGTACGAGCCATGGTTTGACGGGGAAAGCTAAAGCCGGCGCGGGTCTCAAACTGTTTTTCCAGGTGATAGAAGGGTTGTCGGTCATCAAGCTTACTGACAATGAGATGGGCTAGAATGGATTCGGTGAACTTACCCTTGGGTAGGATATGCTTTGGCTTGGGAGCAATAACTATTTGACCTACACAGCCTTTAGGGCAGGCAACCTTCTCTCGCAACTCTACAATCACCTCGTATACCGGGGGTATGTAGTTCAAGCGCTCATGGCGTTCGTAATCAACGAGGTTCTTTTGGCAGCCACATGCACAGGTTTTATCCTGCTCTGAGACAGGGATTACCACCTCTTTTCTTGGTAAGTGTTCGGCAAAGGACTTCTTTGTTTTTTTATGGCGCTTGTATGCCGCAATGCTAACCGCATCGTCCAGGTCTTTGTCGCCATCGAAGGGTGAAGCATCATTTTCCTCTAAGGAACTTTCATCTCGAGCTTCTGAACTTTCGAATAGCAATCCCTGGGGATCATCAGGGTCTTCGTATCGCTCAGAGCGCCGACCAAAGAGAGAACGTTGCAGTTGTTTGAATTGAAACAATAGCTGATTGTAAGCCTTTTCAAACTGCTCACTCCGTTGGCGTGAGAGTTTGAGTTCACATGTAAGCTGTTCAACCTGGCACTGTAGCGTATCATCGGTAGCCATTGGGTTTTCCGATGTTAATTTATGTGTGGATTATACCATGGGGTACTATTTTCCAGGCTCTATACGTATCAATAAAAGCGGGAAAAATAGAGTTTTTCTGGTTCTTCTTGCTGAATAAAGTCCAACCCGGAAAGCAGCCACTGTAGCTGTGAAATCGACAACTCTATTGCGTCATTTGAAATGCCAGGAAAGATAAACCTCGACTTCTCATTTCGCTTATAAAGGAGCCAGAATCCATTACCTTCCCAGTAGAGCATACGAATTTTATCGGACTTTTTGTTGCGAAAGACAAAGAGCTGACAGGATGTCGGATCTTTGTGTAATGTATCAGCCACCAGCAGCACAATACCATCAATCTGTTTCCTGAAATCGATGGGCTGACGGTAAAACCAGACTTTGCTGTTAAACGGTAGCCACATCGTATTTACAGGTCCATAAGGCCAGGAATTTGCGCCAACAACACCGGGCTATTGATCACCAGTTTTATGCCATTAGGGAACTCCAATATACCCAGGTTTCCCGTAGTGGCCACAGGGGACTTGATAGCCACGGGAACAAAGTCAGGGGTATCAGACACCGAAGTTTGTTCGGATAGCTTGCGGTACCAGTAGAGGAACTGGCTGTAGTTTAGATTGTGTTTACGAGTATAGGCGCGCTTGGATTGAGAGCTTTTCTCAAAGGCCCTGATATGGGTTTGCCACTGTTGCTGATTCATGGGGCCGTCCTCCGAAGTTGATGGAGGGGGTATCATGGCAGCCTGCCAGAGCAAGTTGAATAATGTGGTTCATGTACCGCTTACAAATAGCAGCGATGCGCGGCGATGTTAAAGCCTGCCACCTCCTCCACTTTTCCGGATAGCTTCGGCACCTAGAAACAGCGGCACAATGTGATCCATGCCATGCTTCAGCTTACTCAGAAACATCAGGCTATCTACCCGGACTCATTTTGTTTGATTTTTAGCCATCCCACTGCGAGCAAAAGCCATTTCCAGATTGGGAAACAATACCAATACCAATGCTGTCAAACTTAGAAGCCACATCTTCATTATGACCTCTAGCGCCAGTAATGTTGCGCGGTCACGGGGTTATAAACAATGGAGCTGTGCTAGGACGGGAGTTCTGTCGACTAAAAGCGGTCAACCGACAACATATACAGGGAGTTCAAAATATATACCATCAGACACCTTAACTGGGTGTATGAATTTACGGATAGAATAATCAAGGAATCACAGTGGCAAAATACTATCGTTTCACTCTGGTATTATTACTTACGGCACTGCTTAATGGCTGTGCGGTGCTCTCACCCAATTTCCAAAAGCCTGAGGTGGAAGTGGTTGCAATAGAACCTCTACCGGCAAGAGCTGGAAATAACCTCAAGTTTCGGATCCACCTTAGAGTCTTCAACCCCAACAACAGTGAGCTGGCACTCTCAGGCCTTTACTACACCCTGCGGCTGGGGGGGCATAAAGTATTGACGGGCACGTCTAACAACCTGATGCCTATTGCCCCCTATGGCCAGAATGATATTGCCGTGGATGCAACAGCCAGCCTGGTAGGCTCTATTTTTGCCGCTGTGAACCTTATCAATCAAAACCAGAACACCGTGCCTTATGAGCTGGAAGCAAAGATTGGCCTGAGCAAATCCCTAATTCCCTCAATCAAAGTAAATAGAAGTGGAGTGATAAGCTTGAACCAATATCGCTGAATATTATACGAGGCTTGTAGAATTTCCGAATATTCAGCTTGGCTATGCCGGTACCATTTCCTGGCCGGCATTCGCAAGGAAAATACCCCAGAGGGTATAACTGCCTACACTCTTCTTTACAAAGCCCTCACATCTGCTTGGTGACAATTAGGGACATCACAAAGTTTCCCATAGGGGCACTATTGTGACTCAGGAAACCCTCATCGGGATGCCCCTGGACGGTATAAAGTTTTGTGTTGTATCTGATATTAAAGCCAAATTCGTAGGCCCCACGGCCAAAGAAAGCACCCAGATTGGCGAGGGTCAGCTCCTTCTCAGGAGTCACACCATAACTGAAAATTTTTACCCCCCCTCTAACCTTGGAGTTCCCCTCCATCAACACGTTTCTTTGAACCGTTTTATGCTCAAATCCAGCCTGTAGATACCAGTAATGCTCAGTTTCCTGGGGGAGAGATAGCACACTGAAGGCCGGTAAAGCACTGCCTAGCAGCAAACGAAACCCCGCACCATAATCCCTAATGATATTGCCTGTTTTCCAGCGCAGATAAGGCACTAGACGGTAGTGTGCGCCTCCAAATTCCCCCTGGGATAGACGGTAATCCATCTTTAGTTCTGGCATCACTCCCCATTCATTATAAATCTGCGAATCCCAGCCCTGAGGGGGTGATGAGGAGACAACCCAATGCAGAAACTTCTGCGTCAGACGAGCACCGGATCTTGGGCCGACGGTTCCAGCATCGATAGCAATATCGATCAGCCAACGATCCGATAAAGGGTAACTGTAGTTAACCCCCAGGTAACTCCAGCCCGCATAAGGGTGTTCATTATTGTAGGGCTTAGACCTGCCCAGATGATCCGGGGTATAAATCTCCTGGCCAAACCGTAAGGTGTAGGGTTTACCTGTGGGGCTCCAACGGATGAAGAGACCACCGGTATAGTCCCTGTCTGTCTGGAAAAGTGCATCATTTACCAGCTCCACCTGCAATTTCCCTCTGGGAGAGCCATCCCCATGGGACACGGAGTGATAGCAGACAGAAAGCAAGCCAATTATAAAAATGGGGCGTATTTTTCTATTTCTCAGCATCCTTACCCGGCCCTTTCGTTTGATTAAATAAGCATCGCCAAACTCACACCCGTGTGATTAATGTCCCCAGTCCCCAACCTTATCCGCCCCAGGAATTTCAAACTCCAGGTATTCCTCAATACTAAAGGGCATTTCATCCACAACTGCTCGAACCCGCTGCCCAATAGCCTTGGTCTCAGGCCGCGCATTGGCAAGACCTGTATAGGGGATACCCGTGCCACTGGGCACATCGGGGTACTTTTTCTTAAAGAGCTGATGCCGGGCCACCATGTGATTGAATTGTCCTTGAGTATGGATCAAGGGCACCAGCTGGGGAGATTCCTCGCGAGGATCCATATAGAGGTCATAGTAAGCTTCCGGCATTCCGGAAGATGCTACCTCCCCGGCCCCAATCCAGTGGCGCTTATAACGCCCCTTTACCGTAGCCCCCAGCTTGTCGCCGGTATAGATAAAGACATAATCACGGCGACCATGGGTATCGCCATGCAATAGCAGTGCTGTTTGATCCAGGCCATCTACCACTCGATCCGTTGGAATATACTCGGCCGCACCACCGAGCTTGGCAAATGTGGTGTAGAGATCGGTGATGTGAACAATATCCCCAACTGCCTGCCCTGGCTCTATCACTCCAGGCCACCAGGCAAAAGCCGGTACTCGCACGCCGCCCTCAGTGAAATCCCCCTTGCCGCCCCTGTAGAGCATTGGCAGCATCCCCCAGCCTGCCGGGGGGTTATGTACCATTGGGCCATTGTCGGCCATAGCGATAAACAGTGTATTTTCCGCAATTCCAAGGCTCTTCAATTCTTCCATCAACTGCCCGACAAAGTTATCTACCGCCGGAAATGCATCCGCCACCATTAGCCCTGCAACTGAGCGCTTAGGCATATATGCGGCCATAAAGTTGAGGAAATTAGGCCAGTAGGCCACAAAGAAGGGTTTCTTGGCTTCGGCATTTTTTTGAATGAATGCCATAGTGCGACGCTCAGCTTCTGGATCAAATTTGCTGAAACACTCGTTGGATGTTCCGCACCATTCACGCCCAGGCTGGCCTTTCTCCCCCTCAATATTCATGACCCAGCCAGCGGGAACCAGCCCTGGGTTATCTAGGCGATAGGGGTCTGGGGGGTAAATATCAGGAAACAACCCCAGTACTGCATTCGCCACATTGGCCTGAGGGTTATAAAGGGAAGTAATCTGGTTCATCGGGGTAAATAACGCCTCATCGAATCCCTGATTGTGGAGATAGCTCTCCTCTATATCTCCCAAGTGACCTTTACCAAAGAAGCCAGTGGCATAACCGGCCCGAGATAAGACCTCAGCAATTGTGACCTCCTCTGCTCGTAAGCCAGAGAACTCATGCGGCATTCCCACCTCTCCCATGCCATGCCGCACTGGGTGACGCCCTGTAAGTACCGCGGCCCTGGTGGGGGTACAGGAAGGCTCACTATACATGCGGGTAAAGTTGATACCCTCCGCTGCCATCTTGTTAAGGTTTGGGGTCGAATAACCGAAATTTTTCTGCAATGCAGGAAAGCCAACCGCACCAAAAGCGGTATCATCCCAAAGTAAGAAAACAATATTGGGCGGTTGCCCGTGCTTGTCCCGCATAGCTTTTAGACGCTTACCAATCTCTGAATCCTCTTGCGCCCAGCGCTCCCCGTTTTGCATTTTCAACACATAGTACTCGGCGTCGTGCACTACTTGTGCTTGTAACAAGGTTGAAAACAGTAGCATCGAGAACCCAGCCAGTATTTGCCTTACAAACACGATCCACCCTCCATGGTTATCTATGGCTATGCGGCTAGGGAATTGATGTTCCTCACCAGATGGGCGGCAAACCCAATTCATCACTGTAGAAGAAAAGAGTTAAAGGGTGGCTCCTACGGCGACAAGCTGGAAAATTTATGAGGGTGAAGACACAGATGGGTTAGTGGTAAAGATAAAAAAGAAAGAAGGAAAGCAGAAAGTGGCGCCCCGTGTTATTCAAAAGGGCGCCAAGACTAGCTGTTGTATCGTTATGGCGATTTATGGTTATCCGCCATTAAGACTGGCCAAGCAGCGCGTAAATACATCACCATGGTCCATAGTGTGAGAGCCGCGGCGATATACAACAGCAGGTAACCGAGACTTTCCATTACCGGGAATTCGCGAACATCAAAGGCCAGCAACACGATAATCGCCGCCATCTGAGCAGTTGTCTTAATTTTACCGACATAAGACACCGCAACACTATTACGCTGCCCCAGCTCAGCCATCCACTCTCGCAAACCAGATACCGCTATTTCACGGCAAATAATGATCGCCGCAGCGACGGTAAACCAAGCACTCTTATGTAGTCCTACAAGCAGCACCAGTGCCGTAGCCACCATCAACTTATCTGCAACAGGATCAAGGAAAGCGCCAAAAGCGGTGCTCTGATTTAGCTTTCTTGCCAAATAGCCATCCAGCCAATCAGTGGCCGCAGCAGCGGCAAAAATTACTGCAGAGGCAATATAACTCCACTTGTAAGGTAAATAGAAGACTGCAACCAGTACTGGTATGAGTGCGACGCGAAGTAGTGTGAGTTGGTTGGCGAGTGTCATACTTTTCTCTGTTCTTGCGGAGGGCGTACGTTATCAAGCCATGATACAAATTGAAACGCTGAATGAGGGACACTAAATAAAAAATCCCCTACCAGGCCTCGTGACTACTCCTGGTGTAATGCCGAGTATATATCTTGAGCGAGCTTGCGACTGATGCCTTCAACACTTTCAATTTCTGTCACCGCAGCCCGTTTGATCTCTTGAAGACCACCGAAGTGACGCAGTAACGCTCGCCTACGAGCAGGCCCCACCCCAGCTATCCCTTCCAGTGGGGACTCTCTTCGTTTTTTGTCACGCCTTGCCCGATGACCAGTGATGGCAAAGCGGTGTGCTTCATCTCTAACCTGTTGAATCAGGTGTAATGCAGGAGAATCGGCGGCGAGCACCAACTCCTTGCTGGTTGAAACGACGTGCAAGGTTTCAAAACCAGCTTTCCGAGTAGTGCCCTTGGCCACACCAATAATCTGAACACCGACAACCCCAAGGCCATTGAGGGTATCAACCGCCTGAGTCACCTGCCCTTTACCGCCGTCAATCAGAAGAATATTTGGGAACTTACCCTCACCGCCCGACAGACGGGTGTAACGACGCTTCAGCGCCTGGCCCATCGCCGCATAATCATCCCCAGCCTGAATGCTCTCAATATTAAAAGTACGATAATCCGATTTCACCGGGCCACCGGTGTCAAAAACCACACAAGAGGCAACAGTAGCTTCACCCGATGAGTGGCTGATATCAAAACACTCCAACCGCTCTGGTAGCTGCTCCAGCCCAAGCACCTCTTGAAGCGTTTCAAAACGACTAAACAGCTTCTGCTGGGCAGCGGTGCGACTACTCAAGTTCTGCTGGGCAGCCTGCTGGGCCATCTCCACCCATGTAGCGCGCCTTCCCCTCAACCGATGGGTGACGACCACATCACGCCCCGCCTGGGCACTGAGCGCCTGCTGTAAAGGAGCTAAGTCCTCCATAGCTTCAGAAGCTAGGATTTCCCGTGGTATCTCCCTCGGCCCTCCCAGATAAAATTGCGGCACAAAAGCAGAGAGCAGTTCCGGTTGGCTTAGGCCTAAGCGCTCACTGGGAAAATAACTGCGACTGCCGAGGATTCGCCCCTGTCTAATAAAAAGCACATGCACACAACAACTACCGCCCTCAGTGGCGACGCCCAGTACGTCGACATCCCCCGTATCTCCCTCAGCTACCTGATCCGCCTGTAGGCGTCGCAGCGCAGAGATCTGATCACGCAAACGCGCAGCTTTTTCAAACTCCAATGCTCTAGAGGACTCATCCATCTGATCGGCCAGCTCGCGGATAATATTGTCGCTCTTGCCCGTGAGAAACATTTCCGCATGGCGCACATCCTGACGGTATTCATCGGGGCTGATAAAGTCGACACAAGGAGCCGTGCAACGATCAATCTGATATTGCAGGCAGGGCCTGGAACGATTGCGAAAAACGCTGTCTTCACAGGAGCGAATACGAAAAGTCTTTTGCAGGAAATTCAGGCTATCGCGTACCGACGAAGCATTGGGAAAAGGGCCGAAATAACGGCCTTTCTTGCGTTTTGCTCCACGGTGCAACGCGATGCGCGGGAAGGTATCGCTGCTGGAAAGAAAAATATAAGGGTAGCCTTTATCATCTTTCAGCATCACATTGTATGGTGGCCGCTGAGACTTGATCAGGCTTTGCTCAAGCACCAACGCTTCTGTTTCACTACGGGTAACCGTTACTTCGATACTGCCTATTTTCTGCACCAAGGCCATGGTTTTAGTCGTAAGGCCCGAGCTGCGAAAATAACTCGCAAGCCGATTGCGCAGATTCTTCGCCTTACCCACATAGAGAATATGGTTGTCAGCGTCAAACATTTGATAAACGCCCGGTTTACGAGTAACCGTTGAGAGGAAACGCTTGCTATCGAACATCTGGCAACCGGTAATACAGATTCAGTGAGTGCACTGTTTGTTGTTAGAGGGCCGCTTCGGGATCGAGCACTTGATATTTGACGGCAAGCAGGGTCAATTCCACATCGCTGTTAATATTCAGTTTCTCAAAGATCCGATAGCGATAACTATTCACGGTTTTCGGGCTGACCGAAAGCGACTTGGCAATCTCAGCCACCTTGGCCCCGTTCACAATCATATCTGCGGTTTGCAACTCACGTTTGGAAAGTTTTTCAAAAGGAGAAAGGTTATCTGGCTGGCCGGAAACATTGCGCAAAGCCATTTTGGTAGCCATGGAATTACTAATAAAAACGCCGCCATTCATTACCGTATGAATAGCTCGCACCATTTCCTCAAGGTCCGCGCCCTTAGTAACATACCCCATGGCTCCAGCCTGCATAAGGCGGCCGGGAAACAGATCGTCATCGAGTGCACTAACAGCAACTACTCGCACATGCGGGCAGCGGTTGAGCAGTTTACGAGTTGCCTCCAGACCACCCATACCCGGCATTTTTACATCCATTAGGATGACATCGACCTCAGTCTCGCGCACAAACTCCAAGGCCTCTTCGCCACAGTTCGCCTCGCCAACAACCTCTATATCTTCGACGTCACTCAGCATGCGCGAAATCCCCATTCGCACAAGATACTGCGTTCTTCTTTTTACTCACGAGGAAACTACCTCGTGTAGATTCACCCCAAGAATCCTGTCGCAACATACCAGACAAAAACGCTACTGCAAAGCGAAAGCACCGTCTCAAATGCTGCTGGAACTAAGATTAACCGCAGGATCTTACCCTCTATATAACTATTAATTATAGCTTAAAAACAAAGCAAATGATCATCCTGCGAACAACGGGCCTCATACCGCACGATTTGCGAAATAAGATACTTAAATAAAAGGGAAATTTTTAAGGTACTTTTGGGAATATAAATACCGAAAATTATTTCTATAGAGTATAACGCCGACCCGCCTATTAATCAGCATAAAGCCCTGTCTACTGAAAGCGGACTTTGGGCCGGGAGGAGATATCCAGAAAGTTATGGAACTCGGGAGTTAATAGGCACTAGGCAGATGCAGCCACCATAGATTCCGCATCAATCAGACTAGTACCCTCCCTCATTCACTATTGGCCCCTACGGGTAGTAACGCGGCTCAGGCTCGAGGGAAACCCCAAACTTTGAGTGAATATCCTCGGCAATATCCTGGGCGAGCTGCACCAACTCATCGCCAGCACCCCTACCCGGATTGACCAACACCAGTGCCTGCTGCTCATGCACACCAACAGTGCTGCGTCGCAAGCCCCGCCATCCGGCTCGGTCGATCAACCAACCGGCAGCGAGCTTCCAGTGTTCACCCGAGGCATAGGCCACTAGATCTGGATGTTCCGCTTTTAGGTTTTGATACAGCCCCGAATCCACCAGGGGGTTTTTGAAAAAACTGCCGGCATTGGGAATCTTATCCGGCAAGGGCAGTTTGCTGTTGCGGATATCAATGACAGCCTGGGCAACCTGACCCGGAGTCAATGAATCACAGTTCCAATCGTGTGCCAGTATATATTGGCGCAGCGCCGGGTAGTTTATACGGGGCTGCCAAGACTGCGGTAACTGCAAGGTAACCTGGGTAATAATATATTTATCCCTTAGGCGCCCCTTGAAAATACTGTCTCGGTAGGCAAAACCACAGTCTTCCTTGGAAAACTCGTGCAGCTCACCGGTGGCGATCTCCACGGCTTGCAACCCCACGAAGCGATCACATAGTTCAATACCATAAGCGCCGATATTCTGGATCGGAGCAGCTCCGATCTTGCCGGGAATCAGCGCGAGATTTTCGAGCCCCCCGATACCGTTCTTGACGGTAGTCATTACCAGTTGGTGCCAGTTTTCTCCGGCTGCCGCCTCAATAACCTGGCCACCTTGATTCGCCCCAAAAGAGAGACCGCGCAGGTCCACCTGAATTGCCAGACCGGGAAAGTCACCGGTCAATACAATGTTACTGCCGCCGCCCAGCGGTAAAATCGGCAGGTTTTGTTCCCGGGCAAAAACCAGAGCCTCACGCAGCTCGTCCAGAGTACACACTCTGGCAAAATGGGCACTGCGCGCCGAGATTGCCAGGGTATTGTGAGGTTGCAAATCGATATCGGTTTCTATCATTAGGGCCAACTTTTAGCCGAGAAGCTCCCGCATACGCTGAAGGTCCTGGTCGGTGTCAACACCACCGGGCACCTCTGCACAGGCATCGGCCACATGAATATTCTCATCGTGATACAAAAAGCGCAGCTGCTCTAAGGCTTCGAACTGCTCCAGGGGCGCCAATGGCCAGGTTACAAAGCGCTGTAAGAGCGCCACACGATAAGCATAGATACCTATGTGCCTGCGGGGTTCCAAGCCCTGCGGCAGTGCATTTGCGTGGATGGCAAACGCATCGCGCGGCCAGGGAATAGGTGCGCGAGAGAAATAGCGAGCCAGCCCGGATTGTGCGGCCACAACTTTGACAATATTCGGGTTGCGAAAATCGTCTATCGAGCAAATCGGCTCGCACAGAGTAGCAACACCCGCACAGGTATTTTCCGCGAGGTTGGCAGCCACCTGGTTGATGACTTGTGCAGGGATTAAAGGCTCATCCCCCTGTACATTTACCAAAATGCGATCATCGGCCAAAGCGAGGTTACTGGCCACCTCCTGTAAACGATCAGTACCCGAGGCATGATCCGCGGAGGTCATACACACCTCTCCACCAAAGCCTCGCACAACCTCAGCTACCCGCATATTGTCAGTGGCCACGATCACCCGCTCGGCGTTGCTCTCAGAGGCACGCTCAAAAACATGCTGTACCATGGGTTTACCGGCAATATCTGCCAATGGCTTGCCCGGCAGTCGGCTGGAGCCGAAACGAGCGGGAATAATCACATCAAACGAATATTTATTTTTCATCTTCGGAAAACTGTTGCAGGTGCTGATGCACTTTTTGATAGAAAAGATCGGGTAACCTGGCGCGCACCTCTAGTGCCCACCAATGACTCTCCCAAAAGTCCCGACATTTTACCGCGTCTTTCATGGTCATAATCACGGGGGTCTCACCGTCAAAATGCAACTCCTGAGAGCTAAATTGATGATGATCGGCAAAAGGCTGCTCCATCACCTTGAAGCCCATACGCTGTAGCGCGCGAAAAAACCGCTGCGGGTTGCCAATCGCCGCCACTCCGTGACAGGGGCCCGGTTCAGGGCCGGAGGTCAGACGCAAAGTCGAGGTCTGATCGAGATTAAACTGATGCCAGCAAGAGGGCTCCAGGGTCATCTGGTACTCCAGCAAGGCACCACACTGCTTTTTCACCTTGGGCTCGGGCTCTCCATTACTGACCACAAGATCCACGGTCTGCAATCGGCTGGCAGACTCCCGCAGCGGGCCTCTTGGGAGCATATGCCCATTGCCGAGACCCCGATGACCATCCACCACACAGACTTCAAAACTGCGCCAGAGACTGTAATGCTGTAGGCCATCATCAGAGAGGATGACATCACACTGATGGTAATCAATCAGCGCCTTGGCCGCCTCACTCCGATTCGGGGATACCATCACAGGAACCCCGGTAATCAGGTGCAGCATCAAAGGCTCATCACCGGATTCCAAAGGGTGTGACTGGGCTGTCACCTGATAGGGGTACTGCTCGGCACGGCCCCCATAACCCCGACTGACAATACCGGGGTTTCTGCCCCGTTCTTTCAACCAGCGTGCCAACTCAGCCACTAGCGGCGTTTTGCCGGCTCCGCCGACAGTGATATTACCCACAACAATCACTGGGACTGGTAATGGCTCTGGCGGTGTTCTGGAGCTGATCACCCTGCGCCGCTTACTCACACCGCTGTAAAGCAACTCCAGGGGCGTAAGCAAGGACAAAGAGGGGCTCTTGCCACTCTTTGCGTACCAGCGCTTGTTAAACCAATCTTCCAGTGACATCCAGTGCCCTAACCCATAGTCTGCTGTTGTAATAATGTGGCGTAACGCCCACCGCGAGCGAGTAGCTCGCTGTGCTTGCCACTCTCAACGATGCGCCCTTTCTCCATGACCAGAATGCGATCGGCATTTTCAATCGTACTGAGGCGATGGGCGATCACAAAGGTGGTGCGATTTTTCATCACTTCCGACAGGGCCGACTGAATATGACGCTCGGATTCATTGTCCAGGGCCGAAGTGGCCTCATCGAGAATCAAGACTGGCGCATCTTTCAGCAGCGCTCGTGCAATCGATAAGCGCTGGCGCTGTCCGCCAGAGAGCATCTGAGCATTATCACCCAGCACAGTTTCCAGCCCCTTGGGAAGCTCTTCGATAAAACTGGACGCGTGCGCCAACTCAATAGCGCGCAATACATTCTCCTTAGGAGCACCTTCCAGCTCACCGTAGGCAATATTGCGGTAGACCGTATCGTTAAACAGCACAATATTCTGCGACACCATACTGATATGTCGGCGCAGATCCCGCAACGGTACGGTCGAAATATCGGCGCCATCAATAAGGATGCGGCCTCCACTTGGCTCATAAAAACGCGCAAGTAAGCTCACCAGGGTAGTCTTACCGGAGCCGGAAGCTCCCACCAGAGCCACTGTCTCACCCGGTTCCACCGAGAAACTAATCTCCGAGAGCACCTGAGGTACAGACTCATCGTAACGAAAATCGAGCGCTTCAAAGGAGACAGCACCGTGAACAGGCTTAGGCAGCGCCTCAGACCCACCCTCTGGCTCCCTGGGAATATCCATGACCTCAAAAATACTTTCCGCAGCAGCGATCCCTTTTTGGATATCGGCAAAAACCTCAGAGAGGCTGCGCACGGGTTTTGCCAGAGAGGCCGCCGCACCGATATAAGCGGCAAAAACACCCGCCGTCATCGACTCCACCATACCCGGTGCCAGTGCCAGCCAAACAATCGTGGCGGTCGATAGGCCAACTAGGATCTGGATCACCGATACGCTGGCGTTATTGGCCACCACCAGTTTCATAAACTGTCTGCGGTTATTGTCACTAGCCGTCTGGAAACGAGTACTTTCATACTCCTGCCCACCGTACATCCGAACGACCTGATAACCGTTGATGGCCTCCTGAGTAACATGGGTAACATCCCCCATGGAATTCTGGATACGGTGGCTCAGCTTGCGGAAACGTTTGCCCACGGTACGCACGATAAGAGCAATCAATGGGGCAAACAGGAAGAAAGTTAAAGTCAGCTTCCAGTTCACCAGCAAAAGGTAGGCCAGCAATGCAATCGTGGTGAAGGTCTCACGAAACAATACCTTTACCGCTTTGGTAATAGAGTTGGTCACCTGCTCGACGTTGTACGAGACTTTTGAAATCAAATAAGCGCCGGTGTAGCGATCAAAATAAGCACTGGGTAACTGGCCGATCTTTTCAAAAAGCTGTGTGCGCAGCTGATGAATCACGGCACGGCCAACATAGGCGAGTCCGTAGCTACCAACAAAGTTACCTATTGCACGCAGAACAATAATGATCAGCATGGCCACGGGCACCAGCCAGCGCGCCGTCTCTTGCGGCATCACGCCATCAGGATAATAGGAGGCCACAAACTTCGAGAGAAAGCCGCGGCTCTCCTGAATACCCGCACCCACGGCGTCCAGAAGCAGTTCCGTAACAGCGATCAGACTGACGCCCATGATGGAAAACAGGAAGAAGCCCAAAACAGCAACACCAAAAATAGCTAGGTGTGGTCGGGCATAGGCGAGCAAGCGGCGGTAGGTGTGCGCCCCGCGCTGTGGTTTATTGGGGGGCATGGTTACTTTCTTCATACAGACCAATGACTGGACTCGCCCTTATCACTTGGGTAAAAGGGCGAGTGCGCTCGCGGGGCCAGCAGTCAATCCCTGACTGGAAACTTAGCCCAGCGCGCTAGTTCTCTTCTGGTTGCCGTGTAGTAATGCTTAGGTTGACAAAACCTAACTGTCCAGCGGCATCCATTGCCCGCACCACGGCCTGATGGTGAGCGGTGGCGTCGGCGGTTATGACAAGCGGGCGATTGTACTCGTCTGCGGAAACTTCCGACAGCGCAGATTTCAAAGTGGTTAGCTTTTTATTGATCAACGCCTGGCCATCCACCGAATAAGAACCGTCCGCACTGATCATAATTTCAACAGCACGCGACTGTTCAGCCGCCTGTGGTCCAGCGGCCTCAGGCAGGTTCAGCTTCAGATGGCTCTCTTTCGTGAAGGTGGTCGACACCATAAAGAAAATCAGCAGGAGAAAGACCACATCGATTAATGGCGTAAGGTTTACCCCATCCTGCTCTTTGGTTTGTCGGCGGAATTGCATCGGTTGCTACCTCACTCAGGCCGCATTTTCAATTTTGCGATCACTGTGCAAAGCATCTACCAGCTTCACCGCTTCCTGCTCCATGGTTACCACGATGGTATCCACGCGACGCTGGAAATACCTGTGTGCCATCAGTGCCGGGATAGCCACTATCAAACCCGCCGCCGTAGTAATCAAGGCCTGACTGATACCGCCAGCAAGAATGCCCGCGTTACCAGTTCCCTCCAATACAATTGCGTTAAACACACGAATCATACCAAGGACGGTGCCCAGCAAACCGATCAAAGGTGCAACTGCGGCAATAGTACCCAAGGCATTGAGAAAACGTTCCAGTTCATGTACTACCTGGCTCGCAGTCTCTTCGATACTGTCTTTCATGACTTCGCGGCCATGGCGGGAATTAGATAGGCCTGCCGCAAAAATTCTTCCAAGCGGACTGGAGTCGCGCAATTCTTTGAGTTTTTCCCCGTTGACCTGATTGCTCTTCAACCACCCCCACACTTCACCCAGTAAAGTACGCGGTGCAATGCGCTGTGGGTTCAGTGTCCATAGGCGATCAATACAAATGGCAATAACGGCAGCGGAACAGAGTAAGATCGGCAGCATTATTAGCCAGCCGCCAGATTTTATTATTTCAAACACTTTTCTTAGCCCCAAACAGCGAGAGGGATTAATGGAATTTTTTCCTGCAACAAATGCGCAGAGACAGCACTTTATCACAGCTACTCACGGCGGCTAAGTCCTCTACTAGCTTCAGCGCTACCATTGTGATCCGCATACCAAAATCTTGGTGCGGATCGACCCAGCTTGATCACGGGCTCCGAAGCCTCATCATGCCAAAAAAACTCTATCGCTCCGCTTTGTGCTGTGTTGAAAATTTGCGCTTCCATTGCACGGTAGCGCGCGACAACATCGGCATGCGGATGCCCAAAATGATGGCGAAATCCCGCACTGAAAATAACCCGCTCTGGTTTTGCCCAGGTCAATAAGGTTTGTGAAGATGAAGTTTTGGAACCGTGGTGAGGCGCCACCAGTAAGTCCACCGGCCCCTGTTCTGGGTACAACTGTCTCAGCCGACGCTCTACCGAGCGGCTAATGTCACCACTTAACAGTATCCGTACATGGCGCCACTCAACCAAGGCAACACAACTGTGATCGTTTTCTTCACCATCGATCTCCCTTTGTAGCGGCCACAACCAGCGCACAGAAAGTTCGCCAAATGAGATGCTTTCCCCCGCCACGCAGGGCTCAGTTGGAATATTGAAAGTGCCCGCAAGTTTCTGCCCTAATTGCCCAGGGGCATAGAGACGGGTTGATGGTAGGGCTTGTAGTAAACCTTTCACCCCACCGGCATGATCCCGATCGCCATGACTCACAATCAAGGCATCGATCACCTTTACACCACTTCCGCTGAGATAGGGCGCGACTATGGCATTGCCAGCACTCCATCCTGAAGAGGAAACCGGCCCCGTATCAAATACGAGCCGCCCCTCAGGAGAGTGCAGAGAGAGCGCGAGTCCCTGCCCCACATCCAATGCAGTGAAGGTAAGCCCCTGGCGCTGCTCCACAACCGACACAGGCAGCAAGGGCTGCAACAGCGGAAGTAGGAAAAGCCACCCCAAGTAGCGCCCCGGTAAGCCCCTAGGCAAAACCAACAGAAGAACGCACAGCGCTGACACAAAGAGCAAACTGGAAGTTTGAGGGGGCGTCAGGGCTTGCCAGCTGGGTAAGAATTGCTCGGCTCGAGCAAGCATCGTCATAAGAAGATCCAACTGCCAGTCGGCAAACTTAAAGCACCAGTGACCCAGGCTCGACCCCACGAGCAAGGCACCAAGCATTAAAGCCGGCAGTATTAATAAGCCAAGCCAGGGAATGGCAAGCAAGTTAAGCAGTATTCCCCCCGTGCTATAACCGGAGAAATACACCACAGAAGGCAGGATCAGCCCCAGAGTCACCAACCACTGGCTGCGCAGAAGCGACACAAAAAAGGAGGGCCAGCGCTTAGACAGCCCGCTCAATTTATTCGCCGCCTCACCACTTAATCGTGCACTCCCCTCCGGCCTAGTGGCCTGCCGACCAGAAAACCCCAATAGAAGTGCCGCCACAGCGGAAAAAGACAACCAAAAACCGACACCGAAGAAGGCCAGTGGTTGGATAAGTAATACCAGCGCCAAAGCCACTGAAAAAGCGAGCCCAGCGCCCACCCTGCGCCGCCAGTGCCATGCCAGCAGTAAAACCCAGATCATCAGCAAGGCCCTCTGCGCAGAGAGGGGCGCACCCGCTAGTAGCGTATAAGCTAAAGTCCCGGTGAGAGCCAATAACAAGGGCAGCCATCTGGGACTTATACCCACCAACACCCCCAAGAAACGTGCCAGTAACTGCCCCACAAAGAGGAAAAACCCGGCCACCATGCCCACATGTAGACCCGAGATCGCCAGGAGGTGAGCTGTCCCCGTCTGTCGCAACATCTCCCTATCGGTATTAGAAAGGCCACTGCGATCACCCAGCAACAGTGCAGCTACCAAAGCATGGTGATCAATTGGCAAGCTTTGAATCACTCCCCTAAGATGATCTCGCACAAAGGATAATCCACTACCCTGCCGCAACCACTGCGGCTTTAGATCCCGCGTACGTACATAGCCGGTTGCATATACTCGACGCTGTAACAGCCAGCCCTCGTAATCAAAAGTATGTGGATTCACGCTACCCCGTGGGCGTTTTAGCCGCACCGGCAAAACCCAATGGCTATTACCGCGCAAGCGTGCCAAAACATCTTTATCGACCCGATACCAAGTGAGATATAGAAGGCTTCCCGCCTTAATAGGGCCCCGACCCGTCTCCTGTACTCGTGCCTGGAAGCGGATATCCCTACCCAAAGACCGCTGCCAGTCGTTGCCCCTCGCGGGTTTCTCCTCGGGTAAAGAGACAACTTCGACCGTCAGGAGCTGATCAGTACCCTGTGCCGTAATAGGCAAGCGCTGCTCTAACGCCGCTTGATTACTGATAAGAGCCCACAATGCCCCAAACATAGAAACACAGAGCAGCACCAAAAGTGTGCGATTCCGACAAAGGGTAAGCAGCGACAGCAGTACAGCCAGATAGCCCCCCAGCATCACCCAAAGCTCCGGTAGGGTGGGCAGCAAACCCACTGCGACCATCGATAAGGAAAACACCCAAAGCGCCGAGGTCACCCCCTCGAGCAAACCGATGTCCTTCAAGCCGCTACAACTTTGAGCATTGAATGGTTTGTAGACCGATATTTTCCCTGTCATCCCTGTACAAGGCCCTTTCGTAATGAGTATTCCGTTAGACTGGGCCCTTCGTACAACCGGCACCATGGAACCACAAACCGCCCGAAACCGGCGTATTAAGCCACTTAATGACGGCCTTTGCCGTTTTTATGACACTCGTTGGTCATATTTTTTCAAGAAAAATACCCCCTTTAACATGTTTGTAATATTCAGGTCGCAAAATCCGCACCAAATCGAGGGACAGCCAACAAACTAAACGGAAGGCTTCCCCTCACACCACAACCATAATCTGTGCGAGACGACTATGAATAAGACCGCTCTCTCTCTGGCCATTGTTGCCATGATCCCTACTCTGGCCAACGCCCAAGAAGAAGGCGATGTCCTCGACTTTTACGGCAAAGCCAATGTTACCTTCCAGTCTGCCGACGAAGATGACGGCTCTGTCACTGACGTTCAAAGCAACGCTTCCCGACTGGGCGTGAAGGGTGAGATCGCCCTGACCGACGGTATCAAGGGTATCTACCGCATGGAATACCAGGTAGATATGGACGGCGACGCTGATGACACCTTCTCCCAGCGCAACATCTACGCGGGTTTGGAAGGCGGCTTCGGTCAGGTAATCGCGGGTAAATTCGACACCCCGCTGAAAGTAGCCCAGAAGAAAGTTGACCTGTTCAACGACCTCGAAGGCGACATCAAAAGCCTGATCACCAGCAGCGACAACCGCGAAGAGGACGCCCTGCAGTACACTACGCCGTCTTTCGCAGGCTTCAAAGCTTCTGCGGCTTACATCAGCAACAAAGACGAAGTAATTGGCTACGAAATCCTCGGTCAGGACGATAATGGTGACGTCATTCTGGGTGATGAAATTACCCGTGATAACGGTGTTTCCGTTTCCGTTGCCTATGACAACAACGGTGTTTACATGGCCTACGCCATCGACCAGGATGTTGAAGGCCAGGACGTTGACGTTCAGCGCTTTGTAGCCCAGTACAACATCGGCCCTGTACAGGTTGGTGCACTGTTTGAAGACCAGGAAGATGGCGCAGGTGAGAACACCGACGGCTGGATGGGCTCTGTTGCGTACAAAATCGAGCAGTGGACTCTAAAAGCTCAGTACGGCCAGTCTGACATTAAGAAAGAAGACGGTGAGACCTATAGCCTGGGCGTTGACTACAAGTTCAACAGCGCAGCCAAAGTATTCGGTTTCTACACCGACGAAACTGCTGATGGCGACTACGACCGCAACTATGCCGGTATCGGTGCTGAATACAAGTTCTAATAACACCCTGAGCGACGCTCATCCAAATTGGGTTTAGGTTGAGCCGTTAGGCGATCGCTCAGTGTAAAGAGCTTGAAAAAAGGCGGCTTTAGCCGCCTTTTTAGTACCTGTCGAAAATGGAAGCGGATTTTACTAAATTACCAACAGATCCATAAATCGGTTCACTGGCATTCCCTCAAGTTTCTCCTGTTCTTCGAAGATACCGACAATCTTTTCTACCCGGTGAGGGGGAAAACGCGAGAGTAGATTTGATCTGAATTTCTCCCCCAACAACGGAATACCCTCCGTACGTCGACGTCGATGCCCCAATGGATATTCGACGGCAACCTGATCTGTCTTTCCGCCGCCTTTAAAAAACACCTGAACCGCATTGGCAATAGATCGCTTCTCTGGCTCCAGATATTCTTTGGAATAACGCTTGTCTTCTACCACAACCATCTTTTTGCGCAGCTCATCTATTTCTGGATGATCCCGATGAAAATTATCCTCATAAAAACCGGCAGACAAACGACCAAATAGCAAGCCGACGGCAACAATATATTGAAGACAGTGATCTCTATCCGCAGCATTCGCCAGGGGGCCTGTTTTAGCGATAATGCGAATAGCCGATTCATGGGTAGTCACTACAACTTTATCAATTTCCGCAATTCGCCCCGCAATCTGTGGATGCAGGATAATTGACGCCTCACAAGCTGTCTGACCATGAAACTCTGCGGGAAAGGAAATTTTGAACAGAATGTTCTCAATAACATAGGAGCCGTAATCACGGGGAAAGTGAAATTCACGATTTGCCGGCGTCTTTATTTTCTGATCTGCGCTGGTCTTACTGAACGAAACATCGTAAAAACCCCACTGTTTTGCGGTAAGTGCGCCGGGCACCCCCATCTCCCCCCGCAGGGCGATATCGGCCAAACGAACTCCCCGTGACGTAGCATCCCCAGCAGCCCAGGATTTACGCGAACCGGTGTTGGGCGCATGCCGGTAAGTACGTAAGGCGCTGCCGTCCACCCACGCCAGGGAAACGGCTGCCATCACCTCTTCCCTACTCCCGCCTTTTAGCCAGGCCACCACTGCCGTTGAAGCGACCCGCACAAGCAGAACATGATCGAGGCCCACACGATTAAAGCTGTTTGCCAATGCCAATACGCCCTGGATCTCATAGGCTTTTATCATCGCCTCTAGAACGGTTCGCATCTTTAACGGGGGTTCTGCAAAGGTCAATTTCTTCTGGGAGAGATAGTCGCAAACGGCCAATATGGCTCCCAAATTGTCAGAAGGATGCCCCCATTCCGCCGCGAGCCAGGTATCGTTGTAATCCAGCCAGCGAATGGTAGCGCCTATATCCCAGGCGCTCTTTACTGGGTCCAGACAAAATTGTGTACCTGGAACACGGGCGCCACTGGGCACCAGAGTCCCCTCTACTGTAGGGCCGAGTAATTTTGTGCACTCAGGAAAACTTAGCGCCAAACATGCACACCCGAGGGAGTCCATGAGACAGTGGCGCGCCGTGCGCCAAGCCTCATCTGAATCAACCTTGTAGTAGAGAACGTAATCGGCGATATCTTGTATCACCTGATCATATTCCGGGCGATTAGTCCGGCTTGAATCGGAGCACATAACTGAGAACCTGACGTTGGTATGAAGGGAAATCAACAAGCCTAGCGGCTCTAGTCGCCATCCTCGATAAGACTGAGGAAGCCCCTAAACCCAAGACTTGGCAGAAACATAGAACATCTCGATGATACTGGCTCTTTGTGCTTTAGACCGTCACAATACTAGACCAGCTAACTACTGGAACTGCGAAAAAATGGTTTGTTATTGTTTAAAAAAGTGTTGAGGATCGATATATTTCTAATTAACTTTTGGGCAGATACCTTCACTACAAACGTCTCTACATTGATCAGTTCAAACTAAAAAAGATTGGAACCAAACCACACACTCCAAATTCACCTGCGGAATGTTAAGTTGCAAGAAACCATTACTAAAACAAAAAGAATATACTGCGCGAAAGAAACGAAATTATTCCGACAGGGACAAACCTCTCAGAAGATTTACTTTATTCACACAGGCTATGTTCTTATCCGTAAAGTAGATTTTCATGGTAATCCGGGAGTTGTTGATCTGTATGGTCCAGGTTCCTGGTTTGGGCCAGGTTTCGGTGGGCAATCACAAGATACCGAAGCAGTTGCCAAAATAGGCTGTGAACTTGAGGTAGCCCTGCTAGAAAATATCGATACCTTGATGCGCTCACTGTCACAAACTCCAAAAGATCTCATAGAGCACTTAGCTAATAGAGAATCCCTATTACAACAACGTCTGTTTCAGCATATAACCGCACCTTTACCAGTAAGATTAGCAAGCTTATTGTCTCAACTATTCCACTTTCGGGGGCAGCCATGTGCTCACGGACATGAACTGGACGTCAAACTTTCTCAGTCTGAGCTAGCGGCCATGGCGGGCGGTAGTAGACAAACCGTTAGCCAACTTCTCAGTCGCTGGAAGGAGGATGGTGTTATCGATTACACACGCCAACATATCTGCCTGCTCAACAAAATTGCCCTGGAAGCTTTAAGCCAAAGATAAGTCTCGCCGTTATGTCAGCTAGCTGACAGTCAACTTGCCCATGCCTCCCTATACTTTCAAAAAATTGAAGACTTGAGTTAACCCTCACAGCCATTAAATCAGTAAAGGAAGAAGCGTCATGCGGATCATCTCTTTAGCCACTGTTGTGCTTATGTTTAGCTTACAGACCATAGCCCAAGAAGACCTAAAGTCGACATACAGTCATCTTGTCGATAAACAGGGAAACATCACTTTGCCCATGGATTATCGCAGAAACTGGACATTTCTCGGCTCCTACCAAGTAAAGTCTTCAAACGGTAAAGGCTGGGATACACACAATGTTTACACTCAACCCGAAGCGGTTAATGCCTATCGTAAAAATGGGAAGTTCCCGGATGGCTCAGTACTGGTGAAAGACGTCAATAGTACCAAATCAGAACCCCTAACTACTGGACTGGCTTATTACTCTTCAGCACTTCAGTTTACATTTATGATGGTAAAAGATAGCAAGGGACGATTCCCTGATAACGAATCTTGGGCCGAAGGTTGGGGATGGGCTTTATTTAAACCTGGAATCGCACAGAGTGAAACAAAATCCTGGAAAGGAAGTGGCCTCAATAACTGTTTCGGGTGCCACTTGCCCGTAAAAAATAATGACTGGGTATATACACAAGGCTATCAGCAGGTTCTACAAGATTAACATCCAAAATTCAGTTCAAACGATTAATTTTTCTCAAGGTAAAAGTCAGGCGTTTCTACAACATCGCAGAAGCGCCACTTTACAGTACTCGCACCCTGCACTCCCAATATCCCTATAGATATTTATCTTCTTATTTGCCTATGGCGCAGGAAATCTCTTTCCTCAAGGTGTAAACGATTGGATCACAGAATTCATACTATCTTATATTTCCCAACAATTCGTCGCAAGCCGCTGGCCATGCACCTTATTTTCCTGCAACTTTAACTTCTATTAGGAAATGCATTTCAGATATTGCAACTGAGCTTTCATCACTAGAAAACTGTAATATGTTCAACAGCGCTAATAAAAAAGTCAGGACCTTTTCCCCTCAAAGTTCCGACAGGGGTTTATCTCATCCTCCGAGTCTAACAATTCTTAACTCTCAACAAGCAATAAACAATCTCTAATAGCTAGGGAAAGCAGTTCGATACAGGAAAGTTCCACGATATGGATATCATCAAACCCAAGAAACACCCTTTTTTCAAGCATCCTCTCATTATTGGCGCAACTGCGCTTTCTTTTGTGGCAATCGCAAGCACTCTTTTACTCCTACCTGAAGGCGCCCACAAGGTGGATCGCGAACAACTGATGCTGGGTACTGTCCAGCGTGGGGATTTACAGGTAGTGGTGGATGGCTACGGCATATTGCGCTCAGATAAACAGACATTGATCACCGCCCTGACCGCAGCCAATGTACAAAAAATCGTATTGCGTCCCGGTGCCGAAGTGCAAAGAGACAGCATCATTATGCAACTCAGTAATCCAGAGCTAATGCGCGAACTGGATGCCGCCGAAACTTCCCTTGAACAGGAAGCGGCCAATCTTCGCCGGCTTATACTCAACAACCAGCGGGATGTCCTCGCTGAAGAGGCGATACTCGCTGAGCTGAACGCCAACTATCAGGTGATTAAGCTGCGCCGCGAAGCCGAAGACAAGCTGGTGAAAAGTGGAGTGGTTTCCCAGCTCACCTACCAAACTACCGTTTTACGCCAAGAGCAGATGAAGAAACGCGTGGACCTGCAAAAACAGCGCATCAATCACCTGCACAAGGTTGCCGTCGAATCGGAGTTAATCCAGCGCGAGCAAATCAATCAAGCTCAAACCCAACTGCAAAGCATCCAGCAACGCGCAGACCGCCTGACAGTACGCGCCGGTCTGGACGGCATACTACAACGGCTACCCGTGGAACTAGGGCAAGGTGTCGGCCCCGGCCAGGAGCTGGCGCTGATCGGCAGCGAGACAGATCTACTCGCCCTGGTTCAAGTACCACAATCCAAAGCAGAGCAACTGGCAGTTGGCCAGCCCGCTGAGATTGATACCCGCCGAGAAAAAGTTGGGGGCGTGGTAACCCGTATTACCCCTGAAGTTCGGGACGGCAATATCGAAGTGGAAATTGCCTTCAACGCTGGCGCCCCGGAGTCCGCCAGGCCACAGCTCAACGTCGATGCCCGGATCTTCACCGCCACCATGGAAGATACGCTGTTCGTCGAGAGGCCTATCAATGTACAGAGGCACAGTGAGACAACCCTCTTCCTAATCAACAAAAACGGGGAAGAAGCGGCACTACAATCGATAAACTTTGGCGAGGAGTCAGGCCGATATATCCAGATCACCCAAGGCGTCAATGAAGCAGACCGTATCATCCTATCCGATATGGCCAGTTTTAATGAAGCTGAGCATATCCAGATTATTGACTAAAGCCTGAAACCCAAAGCGAGAACAGGGAGTTCGCTATGTCCAAGCCAATCCTTCATATGGCCGGGATCACTAAGGTGTTCAGCACCGAAGAAATGGAAACTCACGCCCTGCGGGGCGTTGACCTGAGTATTTATTCGGGGGAATTTGTTTCTATCTGCGGCCCCTCGGGTTGCGGTAAATCCACACTGCTCTCGATCCTCGGCCTACTGGATCTCCCAACCCGCGGTAGCTACCAGATTGAAGGTACAGAAGTCGCTCAATTGACGCTCAGTGAGGCGGCAACAATTCGTAACGAGAAAGTAGGCTTTATCTTCCAGTCCTTTAACCTGATTGACGAACTCTCTGTCTACGACAATATCGCCCTGCCCCTGCGCTATCGGCGCAATTCAATTCCCAAGTCTGAAGCCGACAAAAAAGTGAAACACTGCCTGGAGAAGGTGGGGATGAGTCACCGGGCCTCTCACAAACCTAATCAGTTATCGGGTGGCCAACAGCAGCGAATCGCCATAGCCCGGGCGCTAGTTGGCAATCCGTCCCTGCTGCTGGTCGACGAGCCCACCGGCAACCTGGATTCCCACAATGGCGATGCCGTAATGGAAATGCTACGGCAGCTCAACAGTGAAGGGACTACTCTGTGCATGGTGACCCATGACCCCCGCTATGCGGACATGGCCGGCCGCCAATTGCATCTGTTGGATGGACAAATCTCAGCGCCGCAGCCCATAAAAGAGCCACATGAGATGGCCCTATGATCACCACAAAGGACCTGTCCATTGCCCTCCAGTCCCTCAACCGGGCACGGAGCTATGCCACCACTATTATTCTGACCCTGGGTATCACCCTCGGCGCCCTGGTAACGCTATTTAATCTCAACTACCAACTGCTAGCCGCGCCCCTCCCCTACCCGGACGAAGATCGGCTGTATGTCGTGAATGGTAATCTCTACCAGAACAAGCAACTGCGACTGGAAAACAACAGCCAATACCCCGCCCTGGTTGAAATCTATAAGAACGACAGTTTCTTCGAGTCCAGCGCCCTGGTGTACTTCTGGGAAGATGTGGTTCGCAATTTATCCGAATCACCACGGGTGAATGTTTCCTATGTCTCTCCAGAATATCTCCAGCTGGCTGGAGCACCCCTGGCCCTGGGCAGACAATTCAATACCGATGAAGGGCTCGACAGCCGGGTTCCCGTGGCGGTTATCAGCTATCAAACCTGGGAGCAGATGTTCCGGCGCAACCCAAATGTCTTGGAGCAAAGCCTGCAATTTGGGGAGGTGGACTTTCGCATTGTCGGCGTCACGGCCAAAGACTTCATTGAACCCCAAATCTATAAGCAGGGCCGACAAACGGCGGTCTGGCTGCCCTGGGACTTTAATGATACACAAGTAGAGCGCAGAAATAATTGGAGAGGCTTTTTGCCTTTCCGCATGCTCACAGGAAAGCTGAAGCCGGGCATTGACCCCGCCAGCGCGGGGCATGAATTGAGCAAATTAATGGATGCCCAATATCAAGCTGCACTAGCGGGAAGATCCTCTTCGGTAGAAAGGTCCGTTGAATACCGGCTCACCCCCTTCGCCAATAAAATTCTTGGCGACAGCACCACGCGAACCCTAATGGTAATGGGGGGTACACTGGTGCTCCTGTTAATTGCCTGCGCCAATGTCACCAACCTGATTCTATCTCGCGCAGCCAAACAACAACGCACTATGGCGATACAGGTTGCGTTGGGCGCACACAAAAAACATATCTTTTTCGCCCTGCTGTGCGAAATCGGCCTACTCATGTTGGGGGCGGCATTACTTTCCCTACTTTTGGCCCTGGGATCGACGGAAGTAGTCAAGATGATGGCGGCGGAACAAATTCCTCGTATTCAAGAACTTACCTTAAACTGGCAGACACTGGTTTTCGCGCTGTTGTGTGCCTTACTTCTCGCCCTATTCTTCTCAGCCATCGTCAGTCGCCAGATTAATTACCGCGCACTGAATCAAATGTTGCAGAGCAGCGGCAAAGGTTCCGGCGTACAGATTTCGCCTCTCATCCGTAAGGTACTCATCAGCAGTCAAGTAGCGATGACCAGCTTACTTATAGTCGCCAGTTTGCAAATTTTCCTGCAAGCCAATCGCCTGATTAACCAGCCATTTGGCTTCCCTTTGGACAGCGTTCAAGTGATGACTCTGAATATCGGCAATCTTAGGGGCGCCCCCACTGCGGAGCGCGAGGGCTATCTGAAGGCCATCAGGCAGAGATTACTGGAGCACCCCAAAGTACAAAATGCCAGCTTGAGCTTGAACACCCCTATCTCTATCAGCCGGCCACTCTGGACCACATCCCTAAGTCATGATGCCAGCCGGCAAAGCCCGGTGATGGCCAAGACCACGGTAGTCGACGAAAACTACCTTTCCATCTTACGTATGCCGCTAGTGGCAGGTCGGCACATCAATGCGGCTGAGTTTTCCGATAACAATCGCATGATACTCGTCAACGAAACCTTGGCCCAGCAACTAGAACCCGGCGGCGAAGTATTAGGCAAGCGATTCTACTGGCGTGGTGATAGGCCCTACCAAGTGGTCGGTGTAGTGCGCAACGTAAGCCTGCCCGGCAAAAAGGAACCCGCCCGCTTATTTGTGCGCGGTATCAATGTGAGCTATCCCCTGCTCGTACTAAAACACAAGCCTCACCAACCACTCAGCACCACAGAGATAAATCAGGAATTTGCACAGGTAAACAGGCAGTACAAGGTTTCCGAGCTATTCTCCCTGGAGCAGGCACGAGACCTACTTCTCAGCAATGACCGGGTTTCAGTTTGGGTGACCACCGCCCTAACAATAATCGCACTCAGCCTCGCTGCCATCGGTATCTTTGGGGTGATCAGTTACAGTGTACAACTGCGGCGTACTGAGCTTGGCGTGCGCTTGGCAATCGGCGCCCGCCCCGCGACGATTTTCTACCACACCCTAATCGATAGCTTGATTCCCGTCGTTATCGGTATCGCTGTAACGACTTTGATCGTGGTCCCACTGGCACTTTGGCTTGAGCAAAGCGAGTTCAGCATTGAAACCAGCCTCTGGGGCTGGCTGCTGCCACCACTACTTATTATCGGCCTGACGGCCTCGGTTACCCTGCTTTCTGTATGGAAAATAATCAACAAGCCCGCGGTTTACGCCCTGCGAGGAACAGGATAAATACTTTCCATCTGATAGCCGCTGCTTCAGGATAAATACTTTCCATCTGATAGCCGCTGCTTGAGGTTGCGCGCTTGTCGTGCAATCTTTACCACAAATACAACAATAAGAAATGGAACAGCTAATGCAACCTCAGCAGTGGTTATCAAACGGAAAGATTTTTGAGTATCAAGGCCACCAACTCTTCTATATCGATAGCAACCCAGGCTGCCGACATAAACCAGTACTGCTTTTGATTCACGGTTTCCCCACTAGTAGTTATGACTGGCAAAAAGTGTGGCCCCAACTTGTAGAGCACTTTCGCTGTATCTCCATGGATATGCTGGGCTTTGGTTATTCCGATAAACCCAAACAGCATAACTACAGCATTCATGGACAAGCTGACTTACACGAAGCCCTTCTGCAACACTTAAACGTCAATGGAACACACCTCTTAGCCCACGACTATGGCGATACCGTTGCTCAGGAATTGCTCGCTAGAGCCAATAGCAGTGGCGCGATAGAGTATCTCTCTGTTTGCCTATTGAATGGAGGCCTGTTTCCAGAAACTCACCAAGCCCGCCTCGCACAAAAGCTTCTGTACTCCCCTCTTGGCTCCCTGGTCAATAAGTTGATGAGCTATCGACAATTCTGCCGCAGCTTCAGAGCCATTTTCGGACCGAATACACAACCCTCCGAGAGAGATCTACGAGAACTATGGCAAATACTCCAATACAAGGAAGGCAACCAACTTCTTTATAAACTAATCACCTACATGCGTGATAGACGCCAACATCGACAACGCTGGGTAGAAGCCCTGAACCAATACCCTGGTCCTCTACAACTGATCAATGGCTCATTGGATCCGGTATCAGGGAAGCATATGGTGGAACGATTTCGCCAATTAATAGATAGATCGACAGATATAGTAGAACTGGCACAGATTGGGCATTATCCGCAATGGGAAGCACCTAACAATGTAGCAAATGCATATCTAAGGTTCGTGGGTGTAAATCCGATGAATTTCCTTTTCCATTCCTGAATGCCCAATCGATATTCTTGTGGAGCTTGCGTGCTTGTGGAGTTACTCACTGTGTACCCACGGCCTCCACTGATAGACGAAAAAGACAAACCTAAAGCAAGTATAAACGGGCTAACCGACTATCTGAGATAGCCCCACAAGAGCCACCGCTTTTATAATTCAGAGTACCTCTACAACAGTTTTTTGTACTTCATAGCACTGAATAACAAGCATGTAGGGGGTAAAAAGGAAATATGGATGAGCAGTCGACAATTTATCTCACTATCAAAAGATCACCAACGCCTGCTAGGGACCAGTTTCCAGAGTTGCTTGCGTTGATAGAAGATGGATATGCCAAAGGGTTCCATCGATTAGCGGTCTCAGTTTTTGATCATTGGCTGTCCGTCGTTAGCGGGTAGGATCATATAGCCGCCAACTTATGATAAAGAAAGCTGCAACCATTGTTAGAGTGTCCATACTTTAACCAGGAACAACCGCGGCCTCAGTTCCGACTAGCACTCCACAGTAACGTATTATAATGTTCATCATTGCCGCCCTCCCGATTAGCTCCCTACAAGATGAATTTTTTAATATTAAGATAAAATAAAAATATACAGCAACCATAAGAGCTAACCCTTCCATTTAGACTGCTTTCACCATAGGCAACATAAAATACTAGCCAGTAAGCCAAGCATGAACACCTAACGGTCTTTTGCCTACAAATCATGATGTAAGCTATCTTTTCTTTGCCAGTACGGGGTAAAATGTAGAACTGCCACTTTAATTTATTACAATCTCAACATTAAACTTATATTAAAAAATCTATATATAATTTTAATAGACCCAACCGAAAGATGTAACTTGTACGAAACGGACCGACACTTTTTAGAAAAAAATCTACTGAATAGAAATAACAGTAATTTTTGGAACTATTAGAGTATTCTATCAGTCCACAGGGAACTTCAATTAAGCCACCAAATGAAAGCCATAAAGGGGGATGCAACATTAAACTTACGATCAGCCCCAAGAAACGGTCAAAACATAAACAATAGGATACGACATGATTAATCGAAGGCTGTTTATTAAATTAAACTCTCTTTTAATTGGCAGCTCTCTACTTGGGAGAAGAGCAATGGCTAGGCAGAATTTCACCTCCAACTCCCTTTACATGCCTGACGAAAGCGGCCTACATAAGCGCACATGGATGGCTTTTGTTGCCAATGACTATATTTGGTCACACAAGCAAATTCCAGAAGTTAAGAGAAACCTGGCATTAATTGCCAATACGATTGCCCAGTATGAACCAGTATCCATATTGGTAAGCAAAGACGATCTTCCTAAAGCGCAACAATTACTGAATATTGGCAATTCAAACTTTGAAATCGCGCTACACCTACTTGAAATCGATGACTTATGGCTACGTGATACGGCCCCCACTTTTGTAAAATCCATCAATGGGAAAAAAATTGCTATAGATTTCAATTTCAATGGCTGGGGTAACAAACAGGAACACTCTCTCGACAAACATATCGCCAGATATATCGCCAATAAATCTGGAGCAACCCTAGAGAAAGCCAATATTGTACTAGAGGGCGGTTGTTTTGAGGTTGATGGTAATGGTACAGCTATTATGACCGAGAGCTGCATTCTTAATAGGAATCGCAATCCAGGATGGTCAAAAAAAGATATCGAAGAAGAACTTAACGAATTGCTCGGGCTACGCAAAATCATTTGGCTTAAAGGTATAAAGGGCATGGATATAACAGACGGCCATACCGATTTTTATGCGCGCTTTGTGAAGCCCGGTGAAGTTATAATCAGCAGAGACAATTACCATCTCTCCTACGATTATGAGGTGACACGAGAAAACATCAACCTTTTAAGTAACAGTGTTGATGCGGATGGAAAACCATTAAACCTACGTATCATAGACACACCTGAAATCATTAACGAAAGATTTGGATCTAAAGATTTTGCCGCAGGTTACATTGGCTACTACGCTTGCAACGGTGCAATTATTGCTCAAAAATTTGGTGACAAAAAAGCAGATGAGAGAGCCAAAGCTACTTTGCAAAGTGCCTATCCAGATCGCAAAATAGAACAGATCGCAATTGATGGAATCGCCTCCGGGGGCGGCAGTATCCACTGCTCTACGCAGCAAGAAATTATCGTTTAAATAAAAATGTATAAAGGATCTACATATACCTTGTAGGTTACTTTGACGCTTAGCTGTCCGTTATTACAGTATATAAGCCCTAGATTGCCAACATAAGTGACACACGTTTACCCACCAAAAATTCCAGTGGGCTCAAGTAATTTAACACCTTCCTGGGGCGAGTATTGAACAGCTAACCGCTTTCGTACACCGTTCAAGCCGCATTCGCCCAGCGATTTGTTCAGGGCTTGCATTTTTTAGC
>NZ_JBGMEL010000029.1:0-26873 GCF_041447225.1 Microbulbifer echini
AGAGCTACTTATAAAAGTGCATTGCCCGTTTTGCCAGTCCATCCCCTTGCGCCGCTCTCGCTATGGGTTCGAATTTTCGCCGGGCATGTGCATTGTAATGATTTGGGTACAGCTGTCTGCTCAAACAACAATTCAAAAAAATGGATCAGCATGCAATGCAGTGTGTCTTTAAAGCCGACAAACCAGTCATTCACAAAATTTTTGTGATCAGCGGCATTATATTTATAGAGGATCGCTTCCGTTCTCGGAGGGCCACCTCGGAAACAGTAGGCATAAGATTTTCGGCTTGCTAGCCGGCCAGGTTCATTAAGAACTTGGAATGACGTGGTATCCAAAGCCCAAAAATCGTGGCCAATGACGCCGTCTTTTAGGAAATTGACAGTGGTTGTAGGGGAAGTGAGAATCGCTCTAAACGGCCCACAGAGACTTGCCGAATTATTCAGGGACTTCTTAACGCTTCAGACAGAAGCAAAAAACAATATTTGTTCTTCGCAATAGGCAACATTATATTTGACCGATGTCATTTATTGAGCTGTAGCAACATCATTATGGCAACTGGCAGATTCTTGCTAACAGAGTGCACAATCCTGGCTCTAGCCGCCCTGATACTACTGGGTATTTCATCTTCTCCCCGAGCGAGCAGTTTAAATGAGCAGGAAGCCCGCAAGCGGTGCCTCAAAACCTGTAAAGAGGTTTACTACCGGTGTATTGGAGATAACAAGCAGATACCAGCCGATTGTGTAAGCGATAAGAGGTACTGTGATTTTATTTGTTATGAGGATGATCTCTATTATCGCGAACGTGACTATCTGCGTCGTTTACACAGACGCAGCCGCTGGGACTAACACCTTTAAGGCCCACCTCCAGAGGCGAAACACACGAACTCTCGCACTTCTACAATGCAGAACAAATACCCTTAAAATCCGAAAACATCCTGCACTGCAATTGCACTCGTCTCCCGAATCCCCCTGTATTCTGCCGAAAACGGATGCCACTGGCCTTTGTGGGATACTCTACAAATACACGCTCCTCAAATCCTTGCAACTCATCACCAAACTTTGCGCCCCCCTGAGCGATATATCAATCCTGAGGGATACCCCTGATCAGATCATACACCTCATAAACAGTGCGCTTAGTGTTGTGGGAAGCCAGCATCGACAAAAACCAACCAGCGCCTTGCCACAATATTAATACCTACACTGCGCATCGCCTATGCACCAGATTTTCACACGCTAGAAATTTCGCCTAAAATTCAATATCGGCAGAAATTTTAAACTGGTGGCCATCGTTGGATATAACATAAGCTCAAAATTGATGCGGAAAAATGACTGTGATTTCAGGCAGGATAACAACGTATTTATAGGCTCCCAATGACGATACGCAGGAACAATATAACCGAATCGATTAAAAAGTGGGGTCCCGCTGCTAATTTACAAGCGTTACCTTTTACATTCTTCGCAATCGATCCATCCCCCACGCATGAAGCGTCTTACTGAAACTCAGGGGGAGCCGCACCAAGATAGCAAACCCTATTTAAACCCTGAGTCGCCAATAAATTATTCAGAACTCTGATTACTGGGTAATTTACGAGCAGACTGAACAAAATAGCCATATTGACTCTCCAGGAGATCAAGCCTTACAGTATCTCCCACATCAATAGACTCAAAGAAGCGGTGAGTTACGCAGGTAGCGTAAGTCTGCCCATAATAGATACTACGGCAAACATGCCCCCAACGGTTTTTGTACACTGCTTTCTTGCTGATAACCCGCTCAATCCTAGCCTCACTACCAAACGTATTCGTATAATATGCAGGGGCGGCAACATAAATCACCCCCCAGGTAAAGCCATAGAAAATAAAATAACACAGCCCCCAACAAACACTCCGAAGCACAATATTCGATTGATTTATCTTGTTTTCTGGGTGCTTATCTAACAGCAGAGGCAGAGCCCATATCGCAGCCAATAGCCAAACAACAATACCACCATAACCGGGATCATTATAAAATTGGTATCGACCTATCTCAAAAGATCCCATTAGCAACAGCAGCATTAGTATAGAAACCAAGGTGTAAGCCTTTTCCTTACCACTGGCACCTTTACGAAAAATTACGTTCACAATAAAATCTCAAAAACCAACCAACTGGATTCTCTCAGGAAATTACCGCTTAATCTAGCGACCTAATCACAACAAACATTATTTTTTTTGAAATTCCCAGTAATTTTTAATGTGAATAAAAGCAGGGGAAAATGGCCATCATAAATGATGACTGGAGACTCTCTACCAATAAAAAAATACCAGCCGTTATTTTTTTAAATATACAGATAACATTTACATTCTTTTCCGGGAGGCTCCCTCCCCGGAAAAACCCAGCTGATCAAAATACATCTACCCTAGGAGCCCCTTAGAAAGCCCTACTCCCTGGAGAGTACAATCCGATACTTGGAGTTACCCGACTTCAGGTGTTTAAACGCGTCTTCAATCTGGCTCATAGGGTAAATTTCTACCTGCGGCCTGATTTGATGGTGGGCGACAAAATCGAGCATAGTTTCAATCGTTGCCGGACTCCCCACTGGGGAGGCGGAGAGCGAGCGCTGACCAAATAATACGGGGAAAAGTGTGAATTGAATAGGATCAACGATGGCGCCGACAAAGTGCAAGCGCCCTTTGGGCTTTAACGCCTGAATGTACAAATCCCAATTCAGATTCACATTGACTGTTGAAATAATAAAATCGAAACTCATAGCGGCGGATTTAATTTCCTCCGGATCGCGCGAATTCAATGTTTTATGTGCGCCAAGGGACAAAGCTTCCGTACGCTTGTGTTCACTGGAGGTAAAAGCCGTGACATCACAACCCCAGGCATTCAGGAACATCAGTGCCAGGTGCCCCAACCCTCCAATACCAATTACCCCCACTTTGGCCGTCGGTTTAATATCAAACTGCACAAGAGGATTGAAGACAGTAATACCACCACACAACAGTGGCCCGGCAGAAACCAGGTCGACCCCCTCGGGAATCTCCAGCAGACTATCCATATCAGCGCGAGCCTTATCGGCGAAACCCCCACCGGTAAGCGTGGTAAAACGGGCCTCAGCACATAAGTTTTTGTCACCCTGCCGGCAATAGTGGCAGGTTTCGCAATACCCAGAATTCCAACCTAACCCGACAACGGTACCGGGCTTGAAGTGTTTGGCGTGCTCTCCCGTGGCAACAACCCGCCCAATAACTTCATGGCCGGCAACCATGGGGTACCTGGATATTCCCCATTCATCCTCAATCATGCTGAGGTCACTGTGACAAATACCACAGTAGAGCACTTCCAGCTCCACCTCCGTCGCCCCCAGCGCACCCACTTTCACCTGATACGGTTCAAAGCCCCCCCCGGCCTGCATAACCCCGTAGGCATTAATGATATTGCCGCTGGACATAACATACTCCCGAGGTATTGATTGAAAACAATCCTGAACTCTCAGACTAAAAACCACTGCCCCCCACCTGAGTACCGTAAAAGAGCAACAAAAAAAAGAGCCGGGAAACTCCCGGCCCAAGCCAAGTCCTGTGAGGTTGCCGAATATCAGAGGACCTACGAGAAAACTTGGCAAATTCCTGTGAGGGAAATTAATTCAGCACGCGATATCCGCGGCCGCGCAGACAGTTCTTAATAATCTGCTGGGCCTCGGCTCCGGCACTACCAGCACCGGAAAGGCCGCCCACCAGAGCGCCTGCTCCAGCACCGGCTGCCGCCGCCCGGCTGCTATCGCCAACGATGGCGCCTAGAGCACCCCCAACCACCGCGCCACCGGCAGCGCCGGTCAGGCCTCGGCGGCCCTGATCGCTGTAAGTGGAATAGGCGATCCCCTTACATTCAGAGAGGTCAACTTGATACTGGCTCATATTGACACCCCAAGTATCAATTACGATGCCCCCGGCACCTGGCACCTGCTCTGGCTGAGCAGCGCACCCAATCAGAAGGGCCATGCAGAATCCAGCGGTGACGGTAATACCAGTCTTCATCGGACACCTCTTACAGCCTGTGCCTAGAGAGCGCGAAAATGTCACGCTTTTCATCATTAGGTTTAGCCGTTGGTAGAAGTTCGCGCCAGTCCGCAAAGGGGAAAAGCAAGAAAAAGAATGACTAGAAGGCCGCTGACAAAGCCCTATTGAGTGTTTTTGCCGCTCTGCCATGGCGCCAATAATCGGGCTGGGTTTAGCGGCTCTCGCGTCCCGTGGACGATATCGATTTAACCGAGCAGATACGTCAATGGATATTCTGAGATGGCACCCAATCCCCAGTGCGCACAATCGGCTACTGCAAGCCATGGCCTACTCTGATGGGATAGATAGTTTCTATTTTTACAGGGGATACATGCAGAGCGCCAAATCGCCCGAAGACGAATCCAAAGCGGCCGCCGAGCCAGTGCGAATAAAGCCACTGGTATTTTATGGCTCCGTCGTAGGTATCGTACTGTTCTCCCTCTGGGCGATGATTTTTACCGAGCAAGCGGTCAATGTTATTTACGGTACCCTGGGCTGGATCTCGAGCAGTTTTGGCTGGTTTTACTTTCTCGCCGTCGTCACCTACCTCGTCTTCGTGGTCTTGGTGGCGATATCCAAATTCGGGGACATCAAACTCGGCCCCGATCACTCGGAGCCCGAATTCAATATCGTGACCTGGGCAGCTATGCTATTCAGCGCCGGAATTGGTATCGATCTGATTTTTTACTGCATCGTAGAACCCGTCACTCAGTTTATGGAGCCGCCCGTTGGCGAGGGCGGCAGCATCGAAGCGGCACGCCATGCTATGGCGCTGACCTTTCTGCACTGGGGTCTGTCCGGCTGGGGCGTCTATACCCTGGTGGGGATGTCCCTGGCCTTCTTCAGCTATCGCCATGGGCTGCCCCTCACTATCCGCTCTGCACTCTACCCACTATTTGGCAAGCGTATTTATGGATCAATCGGTAATTCGGTGGATATTGCTGCGGTGCTGGGCACGGTATTTGGCGTTGCGACCAGCCTGGGAATTGGGATTATCCAGCTCAATTACGGCTTACAGTACATGTTCGGTATACCGGAGGGCACAATTACGCAATCAGTCCTGGCAATCCTGATTGTGGTGTTTGCCGCAATCTCTGCCGCGACCGGTGTCGAGCGCGGAATTCGGCGACTGTCAGAATTTAATATGTTACTGGCGGTGGTCTTGATGCTCTACGTATTGTTTGCCGGCAAGACCCGTTTTTTACTCGACGCCTTCGTTACCAATATCGGCGACTACCTGCAAAACTTTGCCGGGCTGTCCTTCAATACCTATGCTTTCGCCCCGCCCACAGACTGGCTCAATGCCTGGACACTCTTTTTCTGGGCATGGTGGATCGCCTGGGGGCCATTTGTCGGCCTGTTTCTGGCGCGAATTTCCCGAGGCCGCACCATCCGCGCCTTCGTTACCGGCACCCTGATTCTGCCTTTCACGTTCATGGCCGCCTGGATGGCCATCATGGGCAACTCCGCCATCGACATGGTGATGGGCGGCGCTACGGAGTTTGGCGTACAGGCAGTAGAGAAACCTGGATCGGCCATCTACCTGTTTCTGGAACAGCTGCCCTGGGGCCTCTTAACCACCATTGCGGTAACCATTCTGTCGATCGTGTTCTTTGTCACGTCTGGCGACTCGGGCTCTCTGGTGCTTTCCAATCTCACCATCCGGCTCGAAGATCCCAATCAGGACGCACCGCCGTGGATGCGTATTCTATGGGCGGCCATCATCGGTATTGTGACCATTGCCCTGCTGATGACTGGCGGCCTTTCCGCCCTACAGGGAGCGGTGGTCATCATGGGGCTCCCCTTTGCCATCGTCCTGCTGCTGATGATGCTGGGCCTGTACAGAGCGTTGCAGCTCGAAGGGCTCAAATCCGCGAGTATGCAGGAGGCCCTGTCCGGGCACCTTTCAGGCAGAACCATATCGCGGGAAGGTCATACCAATTGGGCCCAGCGGCTATCTCGCGCCATCAGCTTTCCCACCCTGAAACAGGTAGACACCTTTATACAGCGGACCGTAAAACCTGCGTTCGAAGCGGTGAAAGAGAAACTCGAAGAAGAGGGGCACCCGGTCAGTATCACCGGGGATAGCGGCGACAAACTGCACCTGGCACTCAGCGTGGATCTCGGCGGCGAGTCGGCCTTCACTTATCAGGTATGGCCCAAGCGGTGCTCGATGCCAGCATTTACCCTGCTCACAGAGCAACCCCATTCCAGCTATTATCGACTTGAGCCCCACCTGCAGGAAGGCGGGCTGACCTACGATCTGATGGGCTACACCCGCGAACAAGTGATCGGCGATATCGTCGACCACTTCGAAGTGCACCTGCAATACCTGTACATGCGCCGTGAACGCAAGACACGTACATCCGGCAAAGAGGGCGAACCAGGATCGGCCTAGGGCAAGTAGATGAGTAATCAGGACTTCGATCAAGCTGTTGACTATATCGTAGTGGGAGCCGGTTCTGCCGGCGCCGTGCTGGCCAACCGGCTAACGGAGGATGGTAACAACAGTCTTCTGCTACTAGAGTTTGGTGGCAAAGATAATTCCATCTTTATCCGTATGCCTTCAGCATTTTCCATTCCTCTGAATATGCCGAAGTACGACTGGGCGTTTTACACCGAGCCGGAGCCGGGACTACATGGACGGCGCATCCATCAGGCGCGTGGCAAGGTCATTGGTGGCTCCTCTTCCATCAACGGGATGGCCTTTGTGCGGGGCTGTGCCGGCGACTACGAGGAGTGGGTGGAACAGGGGGCATCGGGATGGGGCTACGCCGCTGTCCTGCCCTACTTCCGTCGGGCCGAAACCTGTATCTATGGTGGTGATGCCTACCGCGGTGACCAGGGGCCCACCACCACCTGCAACGGCAACAATATGAAGAACCCGCTTTACCGCGCCTTCATTGAGGCCGGCACCCAGGCGGGTTACGGCTTTACCGAGGATTACAACGGCTATCGTCAGGAGGGCTTCGGGCGCATGGATATGTCGGTGCGCGACGGTGTTCGCTGCTCAACCGCACTCGCCTACCTAAAGCCGGCTCTCGACCGCAGTAACCTCGAACTCAAGATGCATGCGCTTACAACACGTGTGATCCTGCAGGGCAAGAAAGCCATCGGCGTGGAGTACCAGCAAAACGGCAAGACCTTTCGCGCGCGCGCCAATAAAGAAGTCATCGTTGCCGCCAGCGCATTCAACTCACCCAAGTTGCTAATGTTGTCTGGCATAGGGCCCGCGGCGCATTTGCAGGAACACGGTATTGCCGTGGTGCACGATCTGCCCGGTGTCGGACAAAACCTGCAGGACCACCTGGAAGTCTGGGTACAGCAAGAGTGCAAGCAGAAAATTACCCTCAACGGCTGGCTCGGGCCATTGGGTAAGGCCTGGATTGGCCTCAACTGGCTGCTCTTCAAACGGGGCCTGGGTGCTTCCAACCATTTTGAATCCAACGGCTACATCCGCAGTCGCGCCGGCCTTAAATACCCGGATATCCAATATCACTTCCTCGCTGGCGCCATTGCCTACGATGGTTCGAGCGCAGTGAAAGGGCACGGATTCCAAGTGCACCTGGGAGCCAACAAACCGCTGAGCCGCGGTTGGGTCAAACTCAAGTCGGCAGATCCCGCCGTCGCACCGGAAATGCTCTTCAATTATTTAGCCCACGAAGAGGACAAGCAAGCCTTCCGCACCGGCCTGCACCTCACCCGTGAAATTTTTGCCCAGGCCGGGATGGACCCCTATCGGGGGCGGGAAATTTCGCCGGGAACGGAAGTACAAAGTAACGATGAGATCGACCACTGGCTCGCACAAACGGCCGAAACCGCCTACCATCCCGCCGGTAGCTGCCGTATGGGCAGTGATGAAATGGCCGTAGTGGATACCGAGTGCCGGGTGCATGGTATCGAAAACCTGCGTGTGGTGGATTCGTCCATTATGCCAACCTTAACCAACGGCAATCTCAATGCTCCCACCATCATGATTGGTGAAAAGGCGGCCGATCATATTCTGGGTAAGGCCTTACTGGAACCAGCCACCGCGGAAAGCTATATAGCGAACGAATGGGAAAGCAGCCAACGCGAAGGAGAGCCGGAACGCCCTCTACGCTAGGGGCAACCGAGAGACAACGCTGCCTCAACCCGCCCAGCAATAAAGAGAGCCTTAGAGGTGAGGTCCCCGCCGCTGCAGAGCAATTCCTAATAGCTTGTGTTCAACACTAGAAATTGCGGGTGACTTTAAACACAAATCGCCCATCGGCCAAATTTGGGTTGGCCAGGAATGGATCGATTCCATCAGTATCGTACCAACGCAATCCCAAAATATAATCGCTGATTTTCCAATCTATACCAGCGTCGTAATAGCCATAGTTGAGGTGACTGTATGAGGACTCAAAAGTTTGCTCGCCGAGATGCAGAACAATATCCATATAGCTGGCAAGCTCAAAACTGAACGTCGCCTCATAAGCCAGAGAGTCCACATTATTGAGAAAATCTCTGCCGAAGTAATTATTTGAATACCAGAGACTCGGACTGATCGTTAATTTATCTACCGTAAAGCTAAGGATCAGATAGGTTTCAGCATAATCAAAATCAAATTCCGATTTCGGATAATTGTAGGACCAGTAGCCGATATTTAAATTGATCTCAGTATCCGGTAGATTTCCGGACCACCCAACATAGGGATCAAATTCCATACTGTTGCCGGGACCGCCAAAGTCCGTGTTGGTTGTCCACACACCAATATAGAAGCCTATATCGTGGGACCAGTTGAGATCTCCCTGAACCGTGGGACCATTATTCGAGTTGGAGATGCTGCGGAACATATAGTCGGAGGCAATCACCAGATTACCAGCGACCGTGCCAAATCCATCGTCCTCGTCGTCCTCGCCGTTTTCCTCTTTCTCGCCGCTCCCGTAAATGTCCCCCCTTTCCTCGCCGATCTCTTCCGCCGCCAGACAGGTGGAATTCATTAACCCTACAGCCCCGATCAAGATCAAGACCCGCGCGAGGTAAGCGTCCACTACTTGCTCCTTGGTGGCTAAGGTGACAAAACCAGAAACCACATTTTCCTTTTAATGGATTAGTGTAGTGAACTCATTCTGCCCACTGTCTTTGAGCACCCCATCTCGACCAGATTTGGTGGCTAGCCATCCTTATTTCGATAGGGCTGCACTAGGATAATGTAGTCAATCATCTACTGAGCGACTGACACCTTCTCTGCTGCAAGGCTCTTCAGCCCATTTGTGGCACTACGATCCACGCCCCGATCACCAGCGCGATCAGATGCCCAAGCAGCGCCCACCTTTTAAAGACAGTGTAACCATTTACGGTTGAGCAGGGTTGATCGTACGAGCCAAGTAGCTAAAAGCCGGTAGCATTAGCGCCCACAACAGTGACAGTATCATCAGTGATTGCCACAAAGGCTGACTCAGCTCTACAGTGCCATTTAAAAAGGCGCCGGAGTAGTAACTGAAAGGACCGAAGAAACCGCCCAATAATACGGCGAACCAGAGGTTGCGCTGTAAAAAAACCAAGCTGTAGCGCAGTGTCATAGCAAAGTTTAACCACAAACAGATCAACCAGATTGGCGGCCAGGAACTACCATTTCGATTTTGCAATATATCCAGATGAAAAAGTACAGAATCCACCCCCACCCCGAACAGAAAAACAGCGCCCAGCCACAGGGGCTCCCTGCGCAGGTTTGCCACAAAAACCAGGTGAATGAATAAATTCGCCAGGGTGAACGGCACAACAACCCAAGGCCTCGCAACGATCACGCAGAGAGGCCAGGCAACATCAAACAGTAAGGCATTGGCGATCCATCGCCACATCAAAACCTGCCGAGATAACGCGGCTTGGCGAAGACAAACTGGGCGGTACTAATCACCCGCTGCATAAATCCACCTTCGCAGTAACACAAATAAAATTCCCACATGCGAATAAAGCGTTCGTCGAAACCCAGTTGACGTACTTGTGACAACTGACTTAAAAACGCTTCACGCCAGTACCTTAGGGTACGCGCATAATCCGCAGTAATGTCTTCCAACCCCACAATCTGCATATCCGTGGCTGTGGCTATCTGCTCAGCAACAATCTGGTTAGATGGCAAACAACCGCCGGGAAAAATATAGCGCTGGATAAAATCTATCTCTTTGCGGTACTGGTGGTAACGCTGGTCTGCGATAGTAATAGCCTGCATCAACATCAATCCCTCGTCTTTAAGCAGGCGATTACAGATTGAAAAGAACTTGCGATGGTATTCATGCCCAACGGCTTCCACCATTTCAATAGAGACCAGTTTGTCAAAGCAGCCATGTAAGTCCCGGTAGTCTTGCAACAGCACGGTAACCCTGTCCTGCAACCCCTCCCGCTCCACCCACCCGCGGGCATACTCATATTGCTCTGCGGAAATGGTCGCGGTGGTTACCTGGCAGCCGTAATGCTTTGCCGCATAAATGGCCATCCCCCCCCAGCCAGTGCCAATTTCCAGTAAATGATCATCGGCTTTCAATTGCAGTTTCTGGCAAATATGCTCCATTTTATAAACGGAGGCTTGGTATAAAGAGGTGTGCTCTGAAGGGAATATCCCCGAAGAGTAGAGCATGGTTTTATCGAGAAACAACCTGAAAAAGTCATTGCCCAGATCGTAGTGTGCGGCAATATTTTTGCGCGAGCCGCTGCGATTATTGCTATTCCATCGGTGCAGCATACGCAACACCGTACGGGGTAGCTGACTCCAGCGGCCATCCATGCTCTCAACCAGGGACATGTTATCGACCATCACGCGAATCACATCCAATGGATTTGGAGAATCCCAGGCACCTTGCATATAAGCCTCGCCAGAGCCGATGGTGCCATTGAGCAATACCTGCACATAGGCATCCTCATCCCGGACACGAATATGCGCGCGTATTTTTGCCCGCTCTAGTGGCTGGCCAAACCGGTAACTGATTCCTCCCTCTTCAATTAACAGGTGACCGCGCTCAATTACTTGCATCTTACTCAGGACCAACTTGCGTGCGAGCCGCACCAACCAGGACTGAGTTTCCTCTGCGGCAGCTGCCGCGGGTGAATCCTCTGCAACCTTCATAAATGCTTCCCCCCTCCTTGAACTTCGCCCCTGTCGCCGGGATGAGCATAGACAGGTGTGCGCTTGAACCATAACTTCAACGCTTGCCAATAAATGGTGGCAATCACTTTTACAGTCATCAATGGGTACTGAATTAAGATGCGATTGAGCAGAGAGCCACTCAATTCTCGACGGCGCAAGCTCAGAATGGCATCGAACAGCGGGCGCTCACATTGCCCTTCTGCAGTCTGATCAAAATTTTGCAAATAAGCGGTAAGGCGGTCGCTCGGAGTAATACTGCGCCAGCGGTAACCCTGGGTAATGGGCATAAACGGGGAAACATGAAACGTCTTGGCAAACACCACCTTCTGGACCCGCGCTCCGGAGCGGCAATCCAACACATAGCTGTGTCGCTCCTTCCAGGGTGTATTGTGTACATCCAGTAATAACCAGCGCACTTCCTTGCCCTCAGGATCAAAGCAGTAATAAATACTGATAGGATTCATGTTATAGCCAAAGTAGCGCCAGTTGGCGAGTAGGCGCACAGGCCCCTGTGGACGCTCTCCAGAAATCTCCTCAACCCGGCGGCGCACAGCTTCATCGAGGCTTAACGCCGGATCTCCCAAAAAATCCTCCCGCCGAAAACGCGCCGGTGCCCAGGGCTTTTTGGACCACCAGGGCGATAGGGTACAAAGCTGATCCACCTCCGCCAGATCCACATACACCATAAAAACTTTGTAGCGGAATTCATTCTGACGCGGCGCAAAGCGGCGGTGCTGTACCCAACCGGTGTAGATAGCACTCTCCATTAAGGCTTCTCCCTCACCAGGCAACACCAAGGCCCTCAGCGACCCGCAAGGCACTGTTTACTCCATCTTCATGAAAACCATTGGCCCAATAGGCTCCACAGAACCAAGTGCGATTGACTCCATTAATCCGCGCCCACTGCTGCTGCGCTCGGGAGCTCGCAACGGAGAATTGGGGGTGTGCATATTCAAAGCGGCCGAGAACCTTTTCCGGGTCGATACGATCCTGAGCATTCAGAGTGACGCAATAGGTTTTGTCGGTTTGCAGCCCCTGCAAAATGTTCATGTTGTAAGTGAGCAGAGGCCGCTGGTCTTGTTCGGCGCGCAGTCGGTAATTCCAGCTCGACCAGCTGCGCCGGCGCTGCGGCAGCAAAGCGGTATCCGTGTGTAATACCACGCTGTTGCGCGTATAGGGTATGGCACCGAGAAGCTGCTGCTCCAACTCAGAAGCATCCTCGAGGCACTCCAAGGCCTGATCCGAATGACAGGCTAAGACCACTTCGTCAAAATTATGCTGCTCACCTTTGCAGGTTTTCAATTCCACGCCCTGCGCTGTGCGCCTGAGGGACTGCACCTTGATGGATAGACGCACTTTGTCGGCGTATGGCGCACTGAGTGCAGGAATATAGGCGCGTGACCCCCTTTTAATCACCCGCCACTGGGGCCGGCGCACCAGGTTGAGCAAACCGTGATTGAAAAAGAAGCGCACAAAGAAATTCACCGAAAATTCCAGCATCTGGGCCACACTGGCCGACCAGATCGCCGCCCCCATGGGCACCAGATAGCGATCGGCAAACTCCGCTGAATAGCCATTGGCAGGCAGGTATTCCCCCAGGGTTAAACCTTCATGCAGTCGTCCTTCGCGCCAATCCCGGGTCGCATCGCGATTAAAACGCACGATATCCCACAGCATGCGCCAATGGCCGGCGCTGAGAAAGTTCGAACGCTGGGAAAATAGTGTATTGAGATTATTACCGGCATACTCATACTTCTCCCGGTCACAGCGCACGCTGAAACCCATGACGGTAGGCTGGGACTCAATGCCCAGCTCATTGAGCAGGCGGATAAAATTTGGGTAGGTCCAGTCGTTATAAACAATAAATCCAGTATCGATGGCCAGTGTTCGTATCCCCTCCCGAATATCAATCGTCGCGGTATGACCGCCCAGGCGATCCTGCGACTCAAATAAAGTGATCTCGTGCTTGCGGCTCAATAGATAGGCCGCCGTCAGCCCGGCAATCCCACTGCCGACAATCGCGATACGCATCAATTCTTCCTTAAGGTACGAATCCTGCTTATTTTTGTTGTGCAAAAACGGAACCAAAGAGAACGGAAAAAGCCCAGAAAACGCAATGGCAGGCTCAGGCGATGGGGAAAATCAATAGTCGATGCTCCCCTGGCAAGGCCCTCTTCGATATATTTCGCCGCCCGCTCCGCGCTGATCAGGAAAGGCATGGAAAAGTCATTTTCTGCGGTGAGGGGGGTCTCGACAAATCCGGGACGGATTAATACCACCTTGAGATTGGTGTGACAGACGTCCGCGCGCACTGAGGCCAGAAAGTAATCGAGTGCCGCTTTGGAACTGCCATAGGCCTCCGCCCTGGGAAACGGCACCACCGAGGATAAACTGCCAAGGGCCGCAAAAAGTGGCGATTGACTGATCGCTAACAAAGGCAAAGCACAGCGCAAGGTATTCACTACGCCAAAGAAATTAACATCGAATACCCGCCGGTACATGGCATTTTCAAGCTGCAAATCATCGTCGTACTCACAGGTGCCGGCACAGGCGATAACTGTATCCAAGTGATCGGTTAACGCCCTCAGTCGCTCCGAGATAGCCGCCATAGATTGATCATCGGCCACATCGCAATCGAGCACGTGAATACGCGCAGGAGCAATTTGCTGTAATTCCTCCAGCGCCTCGCGCCGGCGGCCACTGGCGATCACAACATTGTTATGCGCGACAAAACGCAGAACCAAAGCTCGTCCAATACCGGAGCTAGCCCCGGTTATCCATAGAGTCCTATCGCGAATTTCCCCCACCAATTAACCCTGCCCCATGCGCAATTTAATTTTGCGCACCAGAGAGCCCAAAAGTGGCACTTGTTCGTAGACCATCGCTCCCATGTCATAAAAGTCTTCGTGATAAAACACTTTGTCAGAAAAACGCACAAAACTGCAGCCCCGCAGACGCAGAGGTCGCCCCCCTTTTAATGATTGATGTGCATAGTGCATATACCACGGTAAACAGGCGCTATCACGAGTAATCGAAGCTTCTTCAAAACGAAAACGACACTGAGTGAGACCACGGCTCATACCGGAAAAATAAGACTTCAAGGCGGGCAGGCCCTCAATACGGTGCAGGGGGTCGCGAAATACAATTTTATCGCTATACATTTTTGACAAATTGGCGGGATCCCTCACAAGGAAATCTCGATAATAAGCTTGAATATCCTTGACTAGCGTTCGACTACTCATCTTCTCTTCCACGGTATTCCCCAGCGCAATCCCTCTGATTTACGTTAGTCTGTCGAAGACGGATCATAGAACTGAATTAAAAATTACCAATCCATTCGCCGCGAAGATACGTACAAGATATCGACATCACAGCAGAGAGCGCTAATATGGCGCATAGGCAAAGACACAACAGCAATGGAATTGCGGTGAAAGCTTCCCAGGATTACAAGGATGACTGGAGCAGGCTACTTACGCAGGTTGGCACCCAACGTGACCGACAGGCGTTCGAGCGCGTATTCCGACATTTTGCTCCGCTAATCAAGGGCTTTCACCACAGTCGCAGCACCCAGGCGCTCAATATCGAAACCGCCGATGAGTTGGTGCAGGAAGTGATGCTGAAGGTTTGGCATAAGGCCCCCCGCTTTGATCAGGGCAAAGCTTCTGCGAGCACCTGGATATTCACTATTATGCGCAATTGCCGAATTGATATGCTGCGCCGTAGCCAACGCCACCAAAATCGCGACAGCGATGTTGATGTAGCGGATATCTGGGATGAAAATCTGGAAAATCAGCCCTTACTTTTTTTACAACACAAGCGCAACGAGCGCGACATTGCCGACGGCCTCAGCGCCCTGCCTTCAGAGCAGAGCCATATTTTGGAGAAGGCCTATATGGAGGGAAAATCCCACAGCGAAATTTCAGAGGAACTGCGCCTGCCCCTAGGCACAGTGAAATCCCGCGTACGCCTGGCCATGAAGAAGTTACAAGCCAGATTTGTCAGGTAAATACCGAATGATTCGCCACCATCCGGATGAGAACCTACTGTTGGAATACGCCTCGGGCAGCCTCGCCCGCGGCCCCAGCCTCGTTGTAGCGGCCCATGTACAAATGTGTGCCGACTGCCGCTCCCACTTTCATACCCTGAATAATCTCGGTGGCTCCCTGCTTAATGGAAGCCCAGCGCAGCCTCTGCAGGCCAATGCCTTCGAGCGCCTGATGCAACGGATCAACCAGACCCCGGATAAAGTTGCTGAAAAGGGAGAAGACACCCCCATTGGCGAACAAATTGATCAGGATCCGGTTCTGGAGCATCTCCCTCGGGTCCTGTACCAACTATTAAACCGCAACCCAAATCGACATTGGAAAAGCCTGACCCGAAACCTGCAAATATGCCGGCTCAAGTCAGGGCAGAACGATTATGAAGTGGCTTTTCACCGTTTGCGCAGCGGCAGCGGCTTGCCGAAACACGACCACCGCGGACAGGAGTTTGCCCTGGTATTAAACGGCAGTTTTTCCGATCACAGAGGCATCTATGGACGGGGCGATTTTGTTTTGTGCGAACCGGGCCAAGTGCACAAACCCATAGCGACCCAGGATATGGACTGCCTGTGCTTTTCCGCCGTCGCCGCACCTGTAGCACTCACAGGGATTTCCGGGCTATTCCTCAACCCGCTAATTTCCTTCTGCCCAGGTTGAGGAACCTCTGAAAATCACAGGTACTATCAAAGTATTCAGAGATTCCTTAATCAGAGACTCACGAACAAGGCGCCTTAATTAAGAGGCCGCCACTGTGGCCTGATCCCCGCTGCCACGAGCAAACCGGGCAAACAGTTCTTCCCAGCGTTCTTGTACCTGAGCAAATTTCTGCTCGCGCACATGCCCATAACCACGCACCTGCTGTGGAAGCTCCAATAACTCCTGCGCGTCAGCCAAATTATCTGCCGACAAACGGGCCGTTACCCAGTCTATCGCCTGAGCCACTTGGCGGGCCCAGTCGCGCTCGACACGCCGCTCCTTGGTGTAGCCGAACACATCCATAAAGCTACCGCGCAATGCTTTGCCGCGTGCCAACAACGGCATTAAACGACCCATCCAGGGACCAAATTGCATCTTACGAACCCGTCCACTGACATCGGGGCGCGCAAGCAGTGGCGGTGCCATATGGAATTTCAGGGTGTAATCACCGCTAAACGTTTCGCGCAGCTGACGTTGAAAATCTTCACTACCGTAGAGACGCGCCACCTCGTACTCGTCCTTATAAGCCATAGCCTTATACAGGCTATTGGCCGCGCTGCGAGTCAGTTCTCCTGTGGCACCCGGCAGGGCCAGCTCCGCCTGGTGTAAACGCCCAATCCGCTGGTTAAACTGGTGAGCATAAGCCGTATTTTGGTATTCCACGAGCTCCGCACCCAGACGCGAGATCAACTGCTCTACGGATTCCTGCGGCCCAATCATTTTGACCGGTTGCGCCGGTACCGCCAGCTTTTCAATGGCCCTCGGATCGGTCGCCAGCAGGCGGCCCGCACGGAATGCGCGCAGATTATTTTCCACTGCGACGCCATTCAGCTGAATCGCCCGCTCCAGAGCCGCCTCACCGATTGGCAGAAGCCCTTGTTGGCAGGCGAAGCCCATGATCATCAAGTTACTGGCGACGGTATCGCCAAACAATGCCTGGGCATACTTGTTTGCATCGAAAGCAAAGTACTCAGCACACAGAGACTCGATACTCTGTTGGGTGGCATCCGCCGGGAACGCCAATTCGTTATCGCGCACAAAGGCCGCGACCGGTACTTCGGCGGTATTCACCAGCGCACGCATTGTGCCCGTGGCAAACTTCGGGCGCTGGCCTGCGGCGGTCACCATATCGCAACCGAGCAGCAGCTCGGCAGCGCCATCGCGGATACGCGCAGTGGTGATAGCCTCTGGGCTCGCACCCACTTTTACGTGGGCCACCACCGCACCATTTTTCTGTGACAGCCCGGTGAAATACAAGGTGGTACTACCCTTGCCCTCCAGGTGTGCAGCCATGCCCAGAAGTGCCGCCACGGTGAGCACACCGCTGCCGCCAATACCGGCCACCAGAATACTGAGAGGCTGTTCCAGCGCGGCCGTTGGTGCTGTGGGTAAATCGACGATGGCAGAATCCAAAGATTCCGCCAGAGACTGCACCGGCGGTTTTTTCAGGTCACCGCCCTCGACGGTGACAAAACTCGGACAGAAGCCATCGGCACAGCGCATATCCTTGTTGCAACTGGACTGGTTGATCTGGCGCTTGCGCCCATAGGGGGTTTCCAACGGTTCTACGGCTATACAGCTGGACTGCACACTGCAATCGCCACAACCCTCGCACACGCGCTGATTGATCAACAGCCGCTTGGGCGGATCCACCATCTGTTTTTTCTTGCGGCGGCGACGCTTTTCTGCCGCGCACACCTGCTCGTAAATTATTGCGGTAACACCGGGGGTTTCCCGCAAGCGGCGCTGCACGGCATCTAGTTCAGAGCGATCCAGTACCTCCACCTTTGCGGGTAACTGGGCGCGGTGCTCACGCCAGTGATCCGGGTTTTCACTGAGCAAGACCACCTGCCCAACCCCTTCAGCCAGTAACTGCGCCGCCAGACTGGGCGCATTCACCTCACCATCTGCTGGCTGGCCACCGGTCATAGCGACCGCATCGTTGAGTAGGATTTTGTAGGTGATATTGACCTTGCTGGCCACTGCCTGACGAATCGCCAGCAGACCGGAATGGTTATAGGTCCCGTCACCCATATTCTGGAATATATGCTCGGCATTGGAGAAGCGATGCAATCCCACCCAGTGCGCCCCCTCCCCCCCCATATGGGAATAGGTATCGGTGCGCAGCCCCTTGCCCAGGGCCATAATATGGCAACCAATACCAGCACTACCCAGGCTGCCCTCCGGCAACTTGGTGGAAGTGTTGTGTGGGCAGCCGGCACAGAAAATTGGCTCGCGCGCCAGAAGCCCCTGGGCCCGTTGCGGTACATTACCGCCCAGTTTCTCCGCCAGCGGAATAAGCTTCTCGGCCAATTCCGTATCCGCCAGCCAGCGAGCGATTGCCTTGGCCACCTGATCCGGACCGAAGCCCCAGACCGCCGGCAGCAGGTCGTCGCCATTGAGGTCCTTCTTGCCCACCACTTTCGGGCGTCGGCCGTCATCCCAGCCATACAAGAGGTTTTTCAGCTGGTCTTCCACCAGTGGGCGCTTTTCCTCCACCACCAGCAGTCGCTCCATACCATCGGCAAACCCACCGATCGCACGAGGTTCCAAGGGCCAGGACATCGCTACTTTGAAAATAGCAATGCCCGCCTGGCACAGGTCTTCCTCACCCAAATTCAGCAGCTGTAAAGCCTCGAGCAGATCACCGTGAGCCTTGCCCACCGTCACAATACCGAAGCGCTTGCGATCCGATTCATGGGTGGTCTTATCCAGGCGGTTCGCATAGGCGAAGGCCTGAGCCGCCGGCAAGCGCTCCTCCAGCATACGGCGCTCATATTCCAAGCGCTCCGCAGGCCAGTTGAGGTGCGGATCGTAATTCAGGCCGTGGGCGGGAATAGGAAAGTCCGCCGGAATTGTAAATTGCGGCAAGCCCGGCACTACCAGGGAAGCTCCAGCCTCCACCGTTTCGGTAATCGCTTTAAAACCTACCCAAAGACCGGAGAAACGCGACAGGGCAATACCGGCGAGCCCCAGGGTCAGGTACTCGTCGATGCTGGCGGGGAACAGCAGCGGCATCATGACCGACTCAAAAATCTGGTCAGTATTGTGGGAAAACATGGAGGATTCAGCGGTGTGGTCATCACCACACAGTGCCAGGACACCACCGAGTTTGGCGGTACCCTGGATATTGGCCTGACGAAATACATCTGCGGTGCGATCAACACCGTGGCCCTTACCGTACCAGATGGAGAAAACCCCATCACGGGTAGCCTGCTCTCTGTAGTGGTCTATAAGTTGGGTACCCCAGATATTGGTGGCCCCCAGGTCTTCATTGATACCGGGCTCAAAGTGGATATCGTGCCCCGCGAGCAGCTTTTTGTGTCGCCATAGGGCCTGATCGTAACCGCCGAGCGGGGAACCCCGGTAACCTGAAATGAAACCTGCGGTGTTCAGGCCCGCCAGTTCATCCATGCGTTTCTGCATCAGAGGCAGGCGTACCAGTGCATCAATACCAGTCAAAAAAACCCGGCCAGAATCGCGGGTAAACGCGGCTTTGAGAGAATACTCCGTATCAAAGCCCAGCTCCTGATCGCCTTCGACCATTGCCATGGGTACCACCTATTTATTCATTATTGCTTTTTTATGCCCGATCCAATCGGCAGTCACGGCGTCGAAATCATGTCAACACTGCGCGACCCCGCCGAAACCCAAATCGGGACTTATGCTTGGACGTTAAAATTAACACCGCCCGGCCAAGCAGGTCATACCAAAATAAGCCTGACTGAGGCATAATACGGACACAACTCGCTAAAGATCACAAGCTGCTAGCAACAATTCACTCAAAAAGCCGGTTTTTTAGGGATACTTCGAATAGAGACTACGCGGGTGTACCCACTCTGGGTGCAAGCTGGGAAGTTCCCTTGCTTACTGCCTTCCTTATTTACTGGACGGTAAGTGGAATGTGACGAATAGCGGGTAGTTGGTCATCCAGTGGAAAACTGGGCAGCGGATATTTATAACAACGAAGAGACGATTTCACAGCGCCCTAGAAAACAGGATGACTGCCTGAGGCAAAATTAAACTGGAATGTTTTTGATGTCGAGGGTGAGGTGAAGCAACCGGAGAACCCGGTATACGTTCAGAGAGAAGAGATACGGAAAAAACCATGGCCTATTTACTGGATGCCATCGATAAAAAGATCCTGGAAATTCTCCAGGAGGATGCCACTATCCCCAATATCGAGCTGGCAGAAAAAGTCTGCCTCTCCCCCTCCCCCTGCTCGCGCCGGGTCAAAAACCTCCATGAGCAGGGTTTTATCAAACGCGCCGTGACCCTATTGGAGCCTGAAAAAGTAGGTCTTCCAGTTAGTGTCTTTATCCAGGTCACCCTCAACCACCAGGTAAAGAAAGAGCTGCAGGATTTTGAATCCGTTATCGGCCAGTGGCCGGAGGTTATGGAATGTTACTTAATGACCGGTGACTTCGATTACTTGCTTCGCGTGGTTGTCCCAAACCTGCAAGCCTACCAGGAATTTCTCGATAAAAAGCTGACAGAGTTACCTGGCATTGATCATATTAAGAGCAGCTTTTCCCTAAAGCAGGTGCGTTACCGCACTGAATTGCCATTAGATCAGTTACTGGATAAGTAACCCCAGCAGGAAGAATATCCTCCCACGCCTCTAATAAACCATTAAGGCAAGCCTCCCGGATTTCAGCGCCTGAGTCATCCCCAGGCGCCCATAAAAAACACGTGGCCCAGGGCCTCCTCTTATCTAACACGTCAATCCAGCCCACCCTCTTATGACGTAGACTCCCAAATATCACCAACCACGAATAGGTGGCCTTGAGTATGACATCACCAAAAAAGACTAAAGGAAACTAGTTTAAGGCAGCAATCAAAAAAATCTTGCTGTCCGCTTCCATTGGCGGTCGCTTGGCTGGGGGTGGCTTGATTGGAGATGCCATGCTTTCAATAGACATCATGACCGCACACGAGATAGCATCCAAAAAATTATTAGTCACAGCCTGACATTAACATTGTTCATATATTCACTATATGCAGGCTTTAAATCCTTAAGAACCCCATCGAATATTAAGCACCTTGAGCGGTTTTTTTCGCACAGCCCCCCTGGATCACATCTCCTATTCTGAGTTTTAAACTTGCCACCGGAGTAGACGCATCCTTTTTATTGATATATCCACCCATCAGTGATACATATCGCCTGAGCATAGGTGCTGAATACTCACTGCCCCTATTAAGGAAACACACTTGGGGGATCGGGTAAACTTAGCCGCTATCCGCTTCTTGGTCCTTATCAAACTTTACAAAGAGTGAAAACTTAAGGCATAGAAGTGCACACCCAAGCCACTAGCACCCTCTAATTCAGAGAGTGAAAAGTTAGAAAGAAACAATAAAGCCTATCTATATAGCAAAGATGAAGCACTCACTAGAAAAACCTAAAGAAACCGTCCTCTTTCTTCATGGTGCACTTGCCGATGAAAGAATGTGGGAACCGCACTATCACATACTCTCAAATGAATACAGGGTTGTTTCTCTCACCCAAAGACATTTTGGTGTTAATAATAAAGGCTCGAGTGGAAATTTTGGCATTGAAACTCATGCCAATGATCTGATTAGTTTCTCAGCCACGCTTGGTGAGGACCCCATACATTTGATCGCTTGGTCTTATGGTGCTGACGTTGCCTTAAACGCAACGATAAAAGCACCAAAATTGTTCAAAAGCTTATTTATTTATGAACCTGGATATCCCGGACATCTGAACACCAAGGAAATGGAAGAGTTTATGAAGGATGCCGAAGCCATGTTTGGCAAGGTATTCGAAGCGGTTACTAGCGGTGAGTTTGAGGAGGCTGTGGCGTTTCTTATTGATGGCTCCGGGAACAGCGCTGGCTATTTCTCTTCACAAGCACCAGCACTTCGTGCCCAGCAACTGGAAAATGCTCACACCCTTCCCTTACAACTCTCTCAAACTGAAAAGCCCTGCTTGGATAAAGAGCATCTGTCGAAAATCCAAATTTCCACTACGATTGGATACGGCAGTGAAACCAGAAAACTCTTTCAGATAGTATCCAAATCTGCTGCCAGTCACACTCCATCATCTAAACTTATGCAAGCAGCTTCAGAAAATCACATGTTGCCAATAGAAAATCCAGAAAAGTTTTGTCTGCTTATTAAAGAGCACCTTTCAAAGAATTAACACTCAGTCCTCACTAAAATAAAAAGGAGTGGCGAAGCCACCACTCCTTTTGTATCAACTCAAGCCTAATCTTTCTTACATATCCGCGCCTCGGAATACCAACTGCCTGCCTGACAAGTTGCCCCCTGCTCGCAATGCTGGTCAGTTCGGCAATAGCACTGGCCGTCTGCATTACACTGAGGGGTTAGGTAATTCTCGAGTGGGTCCTGCCCACTGACACGCTCCCAGAATGGATTGGTAAAGACATTCTCTGGATCTAACTCAGCCTTAGCATCAAGGAACTGAGACCACTTGGGGAACCGGGAGGGCATATTCTCGAATATTGCTACCGAGTTCTTACCCCAGTGTGGGCGGGCACCATACTTACGCAGAGACATCTGCTCGATTTCCAGGTTTACAAAGTAGTTTTTGGGCACTGCCTCACCGCGCTGACGCAAGGTATATTCAATACCGACAAAAGCGGTGTCGCGGCCTGCACTCATTCCCAAGTAACTCTCCGATGCCTTGCCAAAACGGAAGTAGATGCCATTTAGCGGGAAGCAGGTGCGCTCACTGTGGGCCATAATCTGGCGTACGTCGGCTATCCAGTTGGGCAGTTCCTCAAAAGGTATAGCCACTTCCTGAAGGGCAATGGGCAGTTTATCCCAAACACAATTGTTCGGCTCCTTACAGACAAAGTGCTGCATCAAATCCGCATGGCCCGTCGGCTTGATATACTTCTTCAAGCCCGAATTGACATCGCGGAAATAAGAACCTGTGCGGGCCGTGTAGCGCAAAGATGCAGCAAAACATTGTAAAGCTGTACTATCAGCCTCGTGAAGACTGTCAAAGATCAGACCAAATAGATATTCAGAGAAATCAGAAACATCCGCCTGGGCGTTATACGCGTTGCCCCGAGTACTTAGGGGCACCTTATTATAGGTGGTAACTGTATAACGTCCCAACCCTGGAAACCAGGCAACATTGGCGGAGTGATTGTCCCGAGCCAGATCCAGAATGACGCTCTCCAGGTCGCTATCATCCCGCTGACCTTTTACCTTGGCCCGCACCTTGTAACCGGGCTCGGCTTCAATAGTCACCTCAACCACAACACCCAACACTCCGAGGTTTACCCGTGCCGCGTTGAGCATCTCCCCGGTAAGCACGCGCAGATCTCCTTTGCCATCGACGATCTTCATCTCGGTGACATAGTCGGAGATCATGTTGCTTTTCTGTGTGAAGGTAGAGCCGTGAGTACCACTACCGAGCATTCCACCAATCGAAAAAATCGCCAGCTCAGTAACCATAGGCACACTGAGTTCATGCTCACGCAAGTAGGCCGTCAGGTCGTTAAAGCGCATACCTGCCTGGACCGTTACTAGGCGGTTTTCCTTATCGAGACGAACTACCTGATCCATATTTTCCAGGGTGATTTGTACCTCACCATTACCGGCACAAGCTGCATCAATCTGGCTGTTAAAGCGCCTGGTCCCAGCCATGACCTTGCGCCCCTGCGCTGCCGCATCGCGTACGATCGCCTGGACTTCAGCAATCGTTGATGGGTCGTGAATAACCCCTGGAAAACAATCCTGGGTACCCTGATAGTTTTTTAAAACCTCAGGTACATCAATGGGCGGTGGCAACTGATCCGCCGAGGCTCCCGCAGCAATAAATAAACCTGCCGCACAAAGAAAATTGGTAGCCCGGCGCAACAAATGACTTCGCCCGGTTAGAAGTTGCTGGTACATGCCTTTGTTCCCCTGCTGTTTTATGACTAGAGCGTGTTTTACTAACTTGCTAAATACAAAGCTTTGGTATTTCCAGTGATTAAAAACTTAGCCAAACCTGGGGAGTAGCTCCCTATTGATAATCTCCTGCACATTGCGGCTATGGTCTGGTGCCTTAGCACGCAGGAAATCCCCATACCCAGACCGGTAAGCTGTTGCCGGGCGGCGATTAATAGAAGGTACCCACAGGGCGTGATTGGTGGTGGCAAACTCCAGGGATTCACTGGCGAGAATACAGATCGGGCCCCTACTAAGGGCAGCAGCATCAAATATCCAGAATTCCTTGCCGTTAGAGTCGGCGCTGCTCGGATGCTTTCTGACTACGGCTGCAATCAGGTAGCCATCATTCTGAGCCGTGGAGCCGGGCCGGGCCATAAACTGAGGGGTGCGCATTACACAGTCCTCGGGGAACTGGTAGGCATCGGCAATTCGCATCTGCGTGCAATCCATATGTACCAGGGCGGATGGCTTGCTCTGCTCAGGCATGTCCCAATAACTGTAAAAACGCTCGGGATAATTTCGGTAGGCCCAGGAGACACGCATGGAGACTAAGTCAGGGCGGTAGCCTACTGCGGCCCAATATAGGTGCTCAAAAGTCTCCGGAAACTGGAAGTGGCCGCGATATGCTGGATCGTTCATATCCCACAGAAGGTTTTCATCACGAATAACCCGGTAATCCTCCTTGATCTCCCGTGCGAAGTTGGAGGTCACCTGTATCCGTGCCCGCACCAGGCCACCGACATCCACCGGGGCCACCGGGTAGCCGGACAACCATTTAGGCACCAGCCCCCCCTCCTGAAATATCTCATAACGGAACAGCTGCTCAGACTTATCCATAGCCCCCATATACTGGCCATAGAGGGTGATTTCACCCGCGCTATCGTCGTAGTTACAGACAATATCGGAGGTATCGAAGCCTAGCTCCAGGTAATCGGCAATAATGTCCTCGCGCCCCGGAACCATATCGGACTTGCGTAAAACCCAGCAGCGGGTGCTATGTTCCTGCGGCAACACAATACGCGTACCGAGGATACGGGTGGATTCCACCCTGGCCGCCGTTTCAAAGATAATGACATGGTTGCGGGTAACACCCAGAGAATGGGAACTGGCTGCAATATAGGCGTTGTTTCCCTGGCGATCACGAATATTCCAGCTTTTAAAAGTACCCTGTTGATCCCAAGCGATTAGGCGAATAAAGCCCGAACGCCCAGAATCCCCCATGTTGCCGCCATAATTAATGGTAATACACTCGCCGGTGTCTAAATCAAAGAAGGGGTGACCTGTGGTTCGAATCTGTGGAAACAGCCACTTATTAGGGGTGAGGTTATCAAGAAGTGGAGGCAAACTGGACTCCCACTCATCTACTTCGCCAATAGGCGTTATCATTTCCAGGGTAGTAGCATCGAACTCATAAGGCATCCCCCCTTCATAACTCATGGCAAAACGGTTATCTCCCATATAATTGGGAGCGGTGTTGCAGTAGTTCATGAAGCCGAGATTTGGGCTCGAATAAATAGTACCTCCCAGCAAATTAAACTTATCAAAGCCACTCAAGTCCTGCTCTTGCATAACTGCAGAGGCAGTTCTTATCATTTTTCGAGTATACGCCACGCTATCGCTGCTAGTCCTACCGCTAAAATCCAGCCGGGTGAGTGCGCCTTTTCCGTTAGGTGTCAAATGGTTAGAGGCAAGTGGAATTCCCTCGGCCATCAACAAGTGTCCAGTGACATCATCCGGCAAGCTGCCCTGAACCACTTTAAGTAATCCGGACGAATCCTCCAGGCTGCCATGCATAATAGATTTTGGGAAACTGGAATCCGCTGTACGATTACTTGCCTGAGCTGTCGAAGTGGTCATACCAGCCAACGGCAATGTAGAGAGGGCGCCTGCGGCTTTAAGAAGATCGCGACGTTTCATTATTTTCCTTTTAATAAAACCGGCCGACTACTTTACCTGACCTTTTGGTTAAGGATTTATAGGGCTGACTTATTAAGCCTGCCTCTGCCTTTTCGTATCTTTGGCGCCCACTACAAATTATTTTTCTTACTAATCAAGCAGAGTAAAGCATCAAAGATTGAAATACCGAAAAACCGGGTCGCAGTTAATTATATTAAACTGAAAAAATCAAGATCGAGATTATAACACTGTTAACCAGTCTTCCAGAGCAACAAACAACCCAGAAAGACCCAACAGTCAGGCAAAAAAATACCGATAAAACATCCGTTAAGTGAAATTATCAGTATCTCGGGCTTAAAAATAAGGAATTCGGATCGCGCCCCCAATCAATCCAACTCCGAAAACATAAAACCAATGGAAAAAAGCTACTTATTAGGAAGGCAGTATTATTACCAATCAAAGCAACAACATTGGATTTCAACGAAAATTTTTTCTGCTGCACGAATATTCAATTACACAGAAAATATTTTCACATTACAATTGGCATATACTCGTTACCACAACAAGATAAAGGGTAGTCCAAGACGTAGTTCCAAAATAATAAGGCTCAGGCAATAGTTACAAAATCAACTTAAGCCTCTCACCATTCGAGTTATCGGAAAAACCTTCCCTATAATAAAAATCAATGGTTCTTTGCCACTTCTTCTTCTCGGGTGTACTAACCTCCAAACGAGGCCAGCCTTGCTCTCTGGAAAACTGGATCGCTTTCTTGAGTAAAGTTTTTCCGATCGACTGAGAACGGTATTCCGGCTCCACGTAAAATTCTTCAATTACCCCGTAATAGCCACCAGCATAAATCGCTGCCGACCTGGATATCGTAATGACACCTATAGGGTTACACTCGACTAAATATAGGAAGGCCGAAAAACCGCCAGCTTCAGATAATAACTGACTGGAAGCCGCTGCTAACTTATCCGTATCGATTTCTCGCTTATGCCCTACCAGGGCTACAAGCAACTTAGCCACCAATTGAGATACTTCAGTACTATGTTGTGACGTAGCCTGTAATATTTCACCATACATAGATTACCTCTACGCGCTTTCTTCATTTAGGGAAGCTCTGAAAAATAGCTTTCTAGCTCTAAATTAGGTATCACACAATAAAAAAATGAC
>NZ_JBGMEL010000030.1:0-26867 GCF_041447225.1 Microbulbifer echini
CAGTTCTGCGTTTTTCTTCCTGTGCGGAAGCGGGTAATTTTCTTGCATCAATAATATCCATTTGGATATTATATAGAACTATAGGATCGCCGGGTTAATAACAAAAATACCTGTCAGAAATCGAACCTCAACAACCTCTTTAAGTAGAAGTTGTCGCCAATCTACCCATTTTCGATATGCCGCATCCAATTATCAGTCATACTTTATCCGCGATTCTCTTTGTCACCTTAACACATTAATAAATAGATCAGCCTTACAGTTATTCTGGGTAGAGGAATTCACAATGTCCAAACTTGTTTTTTCATTCATTTTAACGTCAGCTTTCTTCTTATTCAGCATGGCACACAGCACTGCCGCACAATCCAACAACTTGGAGAAAAACAAGAAAATTGCAATGCAAGCTGTAGAATGGTGGTTGAGTGGCTCTGATATTGATCCAAAAACTATTTTTTCTGCCAACTATGTGAACAACCTAGACTCTGCAACAAACCCTAGCGCTGGGCCACAGAAACGTAATTTAAAGGAAGTGGAGAAGGAAGTAGAGAAGTTCCATTCAGCCTTTAAGGATGTCAAGCTCCTTAAAATTATGCAGGTAGCCGAAGGAGATTTGGTTGCAACCCATGTGGTTATCAGAGCCAATCATGTTGGCTCCTTTATGGGCGAACCACCAACGAAGAAAACTGTCACCTATGATGGAGTTGAGTTCGTTAAGATTGAGAATGGTAAAATCATTGAAACCTGGGTAACCTGGGATAAATATGGCTTCTTAAGACAGATGGACGCCCTGGAATTTCTAGATAAGGACTAAGTGAATTATACCTAGGGAACAGTCACAGTCTGCATTGCAATTCCTCAAAACACCTGGATATTCCAGCAAAACCGCGAAAGGTGTACAAAGACTCTGGAAGCCATAGACATCATCGAAATATATGGAGGCCCCCAAATCTAAATCACCTAGAATCATTCACTCTACGCCCTCAAAAAACCTCAAGGACACCACCAGAGCACAGATAAACAACCATCAATAACCTTTACTTACGAGTACATTTTCTGTTTGAAAAAACTACTGAAAACTACTGTTAGAAGCCTGAATATGAATTCTTTTACAAGATAAACCTTCCAAAGTACCCGATCTATATCATTTGATAGACGCTGAACTCCAGAGTCGAATACAGGTCTTTTCATATTCAAATTGATTGGGATCCAGATAGTCTCTACCATCACCCTAATTACACTCCCGCCTTCCCCTAACTTCATACAGCTAGAAGTAATGCCGATCAGATTGCTTACTGTTTCACCAGGCCAGGGATACCTAAACGCACAGATAATTCGAAACTCTTTTTAGTAAAAATATATTAAGTACTGCACAGAAAAGTATACTGACGAGACTAAAATACCCTTCCTCAGCATCACCCACCCCAGATCGTGACGTGATCCACAAATTTCCACATAACACACAATTTTAATAATGTACCTAAGAGTAAACTATGGATAAGTGTTTTAATAAAAAGGTGTTAGCGATAGTGTTAACCACCCTGTTAGCTTCATGCAGTGGTGGTGGAGGCTCTTCCTCAGATTCTAACCCTGCGTCATCACCAGATGGAAATAATGCAGGTCAGGGTTCAGGTAACACCACACCACTTCCAGACAATGAACCCGGTACAGTTACCGTAGGCGATATCGAAACTGCAGACTTGGGCTTTGCCAAAATTACCTCTCGGGATATCACCCTGCCAAATGGCCAGCCCAACGCTAAAGAGGTTCACGGATTACCACACTATATTTCCAAAACAGATAGCACCCAGGACGATAATCTACAGTCAGTCCCCCTGCGAAGTTACACAGCGGCATGCGCAACCGATACCGATAAGCCTCGAATGTTTGTCTCCAAGACAATCAGCGAAGGTAGCGGAGATGATGAAATCACCTATGGTACTGTTTACGAGCTGCAATATAACCCTGAGTCTTCGAGCTTCGATCAAACCGGCAATACTACAATACTGAACCAGTGCTATGAATCACACGGTATTGCGGCCAGCGCTGATTGCTCCCGAGTTGCAGTACTGTGCAATACAGACTACCGAGCAAACGAACGCTACGAGGTACAAGGTGACCTAGTGGAGCAATACGGTAGCGACTGGATGAAAATGGAGGACAATATCAGTCCGATTGATGCCCGCATTGAAAGGGACATCGGCCTGATGATATCTACCAACCACAGTCAATATATCGGCTATTTTACCGACCATCCCACGCTGAAACTTGAAGACTTCCTGCCTGGGCTGAAAACCAACTTCCCCGAGACCGATTTTGGTGATTCTCCATCTTTTAAGACCATTAAAGGTAATGAGATGCAGGAAGAGATGACTTACATCGTCGATCAGCTCTCAGAAACGGACTATAACGCGATGGTCGAGTATATTCGTGAGAAGGGTTATAAATATAACGATCAAATCTGGCTAATGGAATGGGATAATAAAGCCCTCAGTGAAAAACCGGCTGCTTATGTTGTTAATAAGATGCACGGTGGAGGCCATGCCGGTGCCCAGGAGCTTATCTATGTCGAAGATGATAGCAAGGGCCGCACCAGCTATGCTTTCTCCGTCACAGCTCGGGTTTTTGACGGCAGCTATGGTGGCTCTCACTATTCTGCGGGAATGACCGTTATCGATCGTGATAACTGGTCCCTAAACATGAGCGGAAGCAATAATCGTGGTTGGTACTGGCTCTGCGGTTATGGTCACGTGCTAAACATCCGAGCATTCTATAACCCAGACAATGAAAAATATGGAGCAATTTGTACCAGCGATGGCGGCAAATATAATCAGTCGCGTGGATTGAATACTATTGCCATCAAGATGGAAGATACATCTTCTACCAGTAGTTTCGAAGGAAGTTACAATTACCTTGTGCCTTCCGACAATGCATTTTTCTCAAATGGTGGTGGCCACACTGTCGTTCCTGTAGATGAGAACACCAACCTGTCTCTTATCGTATCCCCCAAATACATTGATGACGCAGAAATGAATCGCTTTCTGCAAAGTGAATACGGCATTGATACAAGTAGTGAAGGCCCCTTTGACAAGCAATGCTCAGAGAATACCAACTGCTTCTTTTCCTATATGTCGAACAGCAGCAATCCGACCATTTCCAGACAGGGCCTGCGCAGTGGTGCCGCTCTGGACGCCTCCTCGTTAACCCGTATTGGTATTGCCACAGTGGATGGTAACGGAAGTATTGAGGGACAAGGCTATAAATGGCTGGTAGAAGACTCAGACTGTCAAATTAGCGACCCTCAACTTATCGATTTGAAAAATGGTCGCTACTTATTTGGCTACGCACAATTCCAGTGTATCTCCGACAACCTCCCATACAACCGAAGCTCGGCTAAAAAAGGTGCAATGCATATGCTGGTTCCTAAAGCCTACTATGTAATGGAGATTGATGCAGATTTGAATATAGTAGAGGGCCCCACAAAGCTGACCAAATTTGGTTGGGGTGGCCTCGATGAACCCATCTTCCTTGGCAATGGTAAAGTCGCTTGGTCATACATCAAAAATCCCACCTACGATAACTACGGCGGGGGCAAGCAAAATGTTTGGCAAGCCATAATTTACCACTCAAATAGTGTCAACTAACTGAGTCAAAGAGAGAATTATCCGACTTAATAAATGGAGAGCGCTGCTCTCCATTTATCGTCAATATGACATCGTATGTTTTGAAAAAATATTCCTAACAAAGCGATATCGACAGCTGACAATATACAGCAATTATTAATTTCAAATATCTAAAAAATAGCTAACTTCAATCCACAAATTAGTAACTTGAACCAAAGAAATCTGGAGATAATTTGGCAATATATCACCAAGAGCTAATTGTTTTGGAAAAATTACAACCTATAAAACTCAGGACAACCGGGATCCCTCAGACAAAAGGTATGCCAACCGGAGAGCTTCAATCGACCTTGAAGAGGGCCTTTGTGTAGCCCGTATATTTTTTAAAATCGATAATATCTGTGTTTGCCCCAAAGCTCTCGCATCCTCAAACAACCGATTCGGTATCGAAGTCCCATTTAGGCTTGCCAACGTTACCTCCAGCTGGAGGGTTCCATTGGAAGGAGGGGCAGCTTCAGCTTAAACAATAGAATCTATCTATTTCATTCATTAGCCTTGAATCAGATAGTCTTCACAACTTAATTAGAGCGAAGTAAACGCCTGATACTGACTCAAAAACACCCGCCCAGAGAGCTTGTGCAGAAAACTACTCTTCTCCAAGCAATCCATCACCGGTCCTTTAACCTCAGAGAGGTGAAAGTGAACCCCTCTATCCAGCAGGTTGGCATTAATGGATTCCAAAATTTCCAAAGCACTCCAGTCAATTTCATTCACGGCGCTGCACATCAGGATGACATGTTTTACCTGAGGGTTATTGGCAAGACCGGTATATATGCGGTCTTCCAACACGCCGATATTGGAGAAGATCAGGCGGCCATCTACGCGGAAGGTGAGAATCTCGGGAACGGTTTTTACTTGGTGTCGGTGAATATTACGGAAGTGTTCAGTGCCCTCTACCAAGCCCACTTCGGCGATATGGGGTTTGGAGGCTCGATAGATAAATAATAAGAGCGATGCGCCAACACCACAGGCAACGCCAGGCTCGACACCCATTAATAGGGTAACAGCGATTGTCAGAGTAACGGCTATAAAGTCCGCTTTGGAAAAGTGCCAGGTTTTACGCAGGATGGAAAAATCCACCAGAGAGAGAACCGCAACAATAATAGTGGCAGCCAGAGTGGTTTTAGGTAGGTAGTAAAGAACAGGGGTTAAAAAGAGTGCGGCCAGGGCGATGCCCAGGGCGGCAAACAGGCTGGCAAACTGTGTCTGTGCACCCGCAGCATCATTCACCACCGAGCGGGAGAAACCACCACTTACCGGGAAACCTCCAGAGAGGCCGGCGCTGATATTGGCCATGCCCAGGGCAACCAATTCCTGATTACTGTCGACTCTTTGCCGGCGCTTGGCCGCGAGGGTTTTGGCCACCGATATCGATTCCACATAGCCAATAATGGCGATCATCAAGGCGGGCACAAATAGTGTTTGCAACAGTGGCAGGGAGAAATGCGGCATGGTCAGAGGTGGTAAACCGGCGGGTATGGCGCCGACCAGTGCCACCGCGTGGACTTCAAAATCCATGCTAAAAGACAGAGCGATGGTTACCAGCACCCCCAACACTGGGGCCGCCTTGCCCAACAGTGCAGCACTGCGATGGGATAAACCCAGCTTTTCCAGAAAACCTGCGGCAAAAGCTCTGGACGAATACAGAAAAATCACCACCCCCAACCCGGTTAGCAGGGTGAGGCTGTTCACATTTTGTACATTCTGCCACAGCGATAACAGTAGCTCCGGTGCGGTATCACCGCTGGCGGGTACGCCCAGTAAATGGCGCAGCTGGCTGAGCGCAATCAGCAATGCGGAAGCCGTGATAAAACCAGAAATCACCGGGTGGGAAAGAAAATTCGCGAGCATACCGAGGCGCAAGGCGCCCAGAAGTAAAAGTATCCCCCCGGAGAGCAGCGCAAGGGCGGCGGCGGCGCTCAGGTAATCCACCTCACCACTGGCTGTGACCTCCCCCAATGCGGCGGCACTCATCAGTGAAATCACCGCGACCGGCCCCACAGACAAGGTACTGCTGGAGCCGAAAATACCGTAGACCGCCAGCGGTACCATGCTCGCGTAGAGACCAACTTCCGCCGGCAAGCCCGCCAGCAGGGCGTAAGCGAGGGACTGGGGAATCAGCAGCACCGTGACAATGGCCGCGGCGAGCAGATCGCGATTAAAAGTGTGACGGTCATAGGATTGGAAAGTGGCGAGGATGGGAAACCATCGGGAGAGTTGCTGTATAACCATGGTTCACTTTCCGCATCTTCTCGTATCACAGCCAGTATCACCCCCTTTATATCGCGGATGTTACTGGCATTAATTTGCGGCACGCATTTGTGCGGCAATCTCAGGCATCGCTCAACAGGCTATCCTGTCGCCAATGCAAGTTAGGTTTAGGGATCGATAGAAACCAGCGCGGCCCTCACATCAAAACCGGCAGCCTGAGCCTGACCATGCAGTTGTTTTTTATCGGCACCCATTAAAATTTTGGCACCCGCCCAAACTTGGCTGGAGCGATTTCCGGTGCGACAGAACGCATGGATTTTCTCACCGCCCTGCAACACATCGCGGAACGCTTCGCAGTGCTCCCGCTCCATACGTCCGCGGGTAAAGGGAATCGCGATAAAACGCAATCCGGCATCCTGTGCAGCCTGGGCCATCTCTTCGTAGCTGGGATGCATTTCGCTCTCCCCTTCCGGACAGTTGCAAACTACCACCTGCACGCCATTTTGCGCCAGCGGTGCCATGGTTTCGCAAGCGATGTGTTCAGAAACGCTGACTTGTTCATCCAATGTTTTAATATTCATAATCGCCTCTAGGTAGCTACAGTGCCGGTTCATCGGGGGTGCAGTATAGGTTTAAATAGATTTTAAAGTTGATTCAGCGGTACTTTTAAATAGACAGTGCCGTTGGATTCCGCTGGGGGTAATTGTCCCGCGCGAATATTGACTTGCACCGAGGGAATAATCAGTTTCGGCATCGGTAAACCGGCATCGCGTTTTTTTCGAATCGCTACAAACTCGGTTTCGCTAATACCGTCGCGCAGGTGGATATTTTCCCGACGCTGGCTGCCCACTGTCGTTTCACACTGATAACCCCGCTTGCCCTGTGGCGGGTAGTCGTGACACATAAACATGCGGGTTTCGTCAGGCAGGGATAATATTTTTTTCGCCGACAAATACAGTTGCGCGGCATCGCCTCCGGGAAAATCGCAACGGGCGCTGCCCACATCCGGCATGAACAGGGTATCTCCCACAAACAGGGCATCGCCTATCTGCCAGGCCATATCTGCCGGAGTGTGGCCGGGACTGTAAATCACCCGCGCTTCCAGCGCCCCCACGTGGAAAGTGTCGCCATCCTTGAACAGATGATCGAACTGGCTGCCATCGGCAAGAAACTCTCGCTCCAGGTTGAACACTTCGCGAAAAATCTTCTGCACCAGACAGATCTGCTCACCGATAGCGATGCGCCCGCCCAACTGCTCTCGCAGGAAGGGTGCTGCGGAGAGGTGATCGGCATGCGCATGGGTTTCCAGTATCCATTCCAGGGTGAGATTTTTTTCCTGGATAAACAACACGATCGACTGCGCACCCCGACTGCTGGTGCGCCCGGATGCCACATCAAAGTTCAGTACGGCATCCACCACGGCAGCCGAACCACCCTCCCTGTCATACACCACATAGCTCCAGGTCTCGGTCTCTCTGTCGAGGAACGACTGTACCTGAGCGCTTTGTTTCACCTGCGGCATTGCATGCCCTCCAATTTCACTACCCGATCAATATACATTCTGATAATATATAAAACAATATATTGTATGTTTGTAAATTGTTCCTAGGCCAAGTGTATGCCCGATACCACGAACCTCGACTTAGACAAGATGCGCGACTCCGCCGGCCAGGCGGCATCCATGCTGCGCTCTTTGGCCAACCACGATCGCTTGCTGCTGCTGTGTCAGCTCAGCCAGGAAGAACTCAATGTAGGCGAACTTGAGGAGCGCCTGGGGCTGCGTCAACCCAGCCTCTCTCAGCAATTGGGTGTACTGCGCCGCGAGGGACTGGTGGACACCCGCCGGGAAGGCAAGCACGTCTACTACCGAGTAGCCGACCCTAAGGTTCTAGCCCTTCTACAAACGCTCTATCAACTTTACTGCGCGGAGTAATTCCATGACCATCGACTGGGCCGCTTTCACACCCGCCACGGCACTCGCTGGCGGCGCTCTTATCGGGCTCGCCAGCGCCCTACTGCTGATTTTTAATGGCCGTATCGCCGGCATCTCTGGAATGGTCGGCGGCTTGCTGGAAAGCAGCTCCGGTGTTGGCTGGCGCCTGGCTTTTATTATCGGCCTATTGCTCGCCCCGCTGGCCTGGCAACTATTTTCCGCCCTCCCCCCCATCAAAATTGCGGCGGGCTACCCCACCCTAATCGCCGCCGGTTTGCTGGTGGGTTTTGGCACTCGCCTGGGCTCCGGCTGCACTAGCGGCCACGGGGTCTGCGGCCTATCCCGCCTCTCCTCCCGCTCCATGATAGCCACTCTGGTCTTTATGGCGGCGGGCTTTGTCACCGTTTATGTCTTGCGCCACCTACTGGCCGGCTGATCGAGGATTGAATGATGAAAACCACCGTAACCGCATTGCTGGCGGGTTTGATCTTTGGATTGGGGTTGCTGTTATCCGGCATGGCCAACCCGGAAAAAGTATTGGGCTTTTTAGATATCACCGGCGCCTGGGACCCATCCCTGGCACTGGTCATGGCTGGCGCCATCGCCGTAAGCCTGCCCGCCTTTCAATGGTTAAAGGGGCGCGGCGAATCCCTGCTGAAGGTGCCATTACAACTCCCCACCAACACCCATATTGATCGCCGCCTGGTGATCGGCGGCCTGCTGTTTGGCATCGGCTGGGGGCTGGCGGGCTTCTGCCCCGGCCCCGCCATTGTGGCGAGCGGCGCGGGGCAGGAAAAAGCGTTGGTATTTACCCTGGCCATGCTGGCCGGTATGGGCATTTTTAGGCTGGCCGCGCATAAGATGATCCCGGCGCGGGAGTAATTTGATCGCCCAATAACCCCGGCCGCCGCAGCGGTCTATCTTGTTGAATCAAGGCGTTGTCACTATCGGGAGTCCGCCAATCAACAGCACCAAAACATGCGTGTACAGCGCCTAATCCCCCCCTGGCTAAAGCGCTACCAGCCCAGGTGGTTGGTGGGGGATGCTGTGGCCGCGCTCCTGGCCAGCATGATGCTGATTCCCCAGGCACTGGCCTATGCCGCACTCGCCGGCCTGCCACCCTACCTGGGGCTCTACGCAGGCCTCCTCCCTCTGCTGGGATATGCCCTGTTTGGTTCCAGTTCGGTACTCTCGGTAGGTCCCGTAGCGGTATTGGCCTTGATGACCGCCTCCGCCCTCACCCCCATCGCAACCCCCGGCAGCGCCGAATATATCAACGGCGCCATTCTGCTGGCCCTGCTCAGCGGAGTCATGTTGTTGCTGATGGGATTTCTCGGTCTCGGCAGCCTCTCTAATTTACTGAGCCTACCAGTGGTGGACGGCTTTGTGTCCGGCGCGGCGGTGCTGATTATCGCCGGCCAAATCGCCCCACTGCTCGGCACACACAGCGAGGGCCACACAGCCCTGGAAATACTGTTAAGCACCGTCAGCAACAGCCCGATGAGCGACCCGGATGCGGCCCTGATGGGGCTGATTGCCCTGGCCAGCCTGGTTATCGCACGCCTCGGGCTCCCCCTCTTGTTGCGTACTCTGGGCATTGAAACCACTCGGGCAAAATTGCTATCGCGTCTCGCCCCTATGCTGGTGGTACTGCTCTCTATTGTGCTCACCGCCGTCTTTCACTGGGAAAATGACTTGCCAGTGGTGGGGGAAATACCCGCGGGCCTACCGGACCTCACCGTGCCCATTTTTAATCCGGGCATGATTTACCAGTTGCTGTTACCGGCACTGATTATCGCTCTGCTCGGGTTTGTCGAGAGCCTCTCGGTTGCCCACACCATCGCCCTGCGCCGGGGAGAAAAACTCGATGCCAATGCCGAACTGCGCGGCCTCGGCGCCTCCAATATCCTCAGTGCGTTTTCCGGCGGATTTGCGGTAACGGGCAGCTTTGCGCGCACCGCGGTCAACGATGAGGCGGGCGCGAAGTCGCCGCTGAGCGGTGTTATCGCCGCAGCACTGATCGCCCTGGTGCTGCTCTATGCCACCAAGGTATTTACCGAGCTTCCCGTCTGCGTACTGGCCGCGACGATTATCGTCGCGGCCGCCAATCTGATCGACCTGCGCGCACTGGCACACCACTGGCACTACGACCGCACCGATGGCCTGGCCATGGGCGGCACCCTGCTGGGCGTGATTTTATTTGGTGTAGAGGCGGGCATCGGCCTGGGCGTGGGGCTGTCTTTCGCCACCCTGATCTGGCGCACCAGCCGGCCACACATCGCAGTGGTGGGGCGCGTTCCAGGGACCGAACACTTTCGCAATGTGTTGCGCTACACAGTAAAAACCCAGCCGGATATCCTCTTCTTGCGCATCGATGAAAACCTGTTTTTCAGCAATATCAGCGCGGTGGAGGATCGCCTGTTCACGGAGGTAAAGCGCCATAAAAGCTTGCGCGACCTAGTGCTGATTCTCTCCTCAGTCAATCGTATCGACAGCACTGCCACCGAGCGCCTGCAGCAGGTCAACCAGGATTTGCTAGAGCGCAATATCTGCCTGCACCTGGCGGAGGTTAAGGGCCCAGTGCTCGACCGATTGGGGCGTTCGAAGCTGCTCCAGCAACTGACGGGCCGAGTATTTCTCTCCGCGTATATCGCCGAACTGGCCCTGCGCCATCACAATATTCAAGAGGATGGCCAGCCCAACACACCAGCCTCCCCAGGCAATTCCACCGACTCCGCCTAGAGAGCGCACTCGGCAGCTTGTCTGCCACCACCAATCACTGGCAAAATATCCAGTATTTGGGCGAAGGACACCATGGCTGGCGATACACTGACTTCAGAACAGCGGGCCATAGCGGATCACCCCGGCGGCCATGCCAAAATTATTGCCGTAGCCGGCTCCGGCAAAACCACCGCCCTGTTGCACTATGTAAAAAACCGTTTGAATGCCGGCATTCCCGCCGCTCAACTCTTGGTCTTAATGTACAACCGCAGCGCGCGTGAGGATTTCGACCGCCGCATGGGTCCGCTGGTCGACAGCCACACACCTTCGGTACACACCTTCCACAGCGTCGGCTACCGCCTGTACCAGCGCATGATCGCCAGCGGGCACATCCCCGCAGCCAGCCTCAGCCCCCTGCCCCAAACCACCGTGCAGCTACAAATCTGGAAAGCGATCGAGGGGTGCGCCCCCACCCATGAGCTGGAGGAAATCCGCGAACGCAAGCAATCGGAAATAGAGGCCGCAGAGTTTTTTATCGACTACAGCAAAACTCTACTTTCCGGTGAACACAGCGCTTTGCGAGAACTAAAACTCGGTGACGAATACGGCTATTTTTTGCAGGTATTTCGCAATTTTGAACAGTGGCGCCGCAGTCAGGGAGCTGTGACCTACGCCGACCTGATCTACGACCCGGTAAAATTACTGCATGCAAAACCGGAGCTGTCACCACAATACGGCGGCCACTACCAAGATATCCTGGTGGACGAGTACCAGGACATCAATGAAATACAACATTTCCTATTGCGGGTGCTGCAGGGAGGCAATGGCAATGTGATTGCCATTGGCGATCCTGACCAGACCATTTATGAGTGGCGCGGCTCCAAGCCCGCCTTCCTGCTCGAATTGTTTGACCAGGATTTTCCACCCTCGCATATCTACCAATTGAGCCGCACTTTTCGTTACGGACACCAGCTGTCCCTGGCCGCCAACCACTTTATTGAAAATAACCGGGACCGCGCCGATATTTTTTGTGTTTCTGCCGACACAGAGCGTCAAACCGACATCGAGCTTGTGAGCAGCGATAAAGAGGGCCGCTGGCTGGTGGAGCATCTGCGCCGCTGCCAAAAGCAGGGCCAGTCACTGGCAGATACCGCCGTACTGGTGCGCCTCTGGTCCATTGCCGCCCCTCTTGAGCTAGCGCTATTAGCCAATAGCATCCCCTATCACTCCGCTAGCCGTAATACGGTGCTATCGCGGCGCGAGCTGCGCCCGTTGTTCTGGAGTCTGAATATCGCCTCCGGCCGCTTTAGTGAACTTCCACCCAAGCGACGCCAGCAGGGCTTGTACGAATGGCTGACCGCCCCCCATGTGCGCATCCCGCGCAAAGTGCTCGAACCCCTCTGCGCGGCACTTGCCACCCGCGAGAACGGCTGGGGCAAACAGCTGCTTGCCCAGCTGCCCGAGGGCCTGAGCAAACCCCAGACGAAACGCCTGCGCCAGCGGGCGGAGCTTTTAATACAGATTGAGAGCTGGCGCGGCCATGCCGGCGAATTATTGCGCCGGCATATTGGCGAACTGGAACTCCTCAGCGGTATTGCGGAAGACGCCTTCACCCGCCAGCAGGGTGAGGAGCGCCAGCAGACCATTCTCGCCTTCTGCCAATATCTGGATACACTCAAGCAGCCCCCAACTGAAGCCCTGGCACACCTCCAAGAATTGCAGCGGCAGCACCGCGAAGGCGAGCGAACCGCCGCAGATGCCATCCAAATCACCACCATGCACCAAGCTAAGGGACTGGAGTGGGACCAGGTGATTATTCCCACCCTCACCCAGCACAACATGCCCTACCAGTCCCAACGGGACTTCAGCACACCCGCCTCGATGGAAAGTGAGCGCCGCCTGATGTATGTGGCTATGACACGGGCAAAATCCAGGCTATTTTTGCTCGCACCCACCGAGGCCGCCAAACTCAAAGACCCCGACGCTGCGCAGCCCTCATTATTCATTCAAGAAATGCAATTGCCCCTCAGTAAGTTGATGACACAATGCCTGCGTGAACGCCCCGAGCATATCCATACGGACATTCCCGTCTCCCGCCAGGCGCTTCGCTATCTTGAGGCCTGCGACTACACCCCAGAACTCACTGCGCCCGCCGCACCCGTGCGCAAGCCAGCCCTAGGCGAGGGTCTGCACCACAACAAGTTGGGCCAGGGGCGCGTTCTTAAATGGGAAGATCAGCGTATTGAAGTGCTGTTCAGTGACGGCAAGGCACGGCGTTTTGATTGGGACACCCTGGCCCGCTATTTGGTGTAGGGGCTTGCGTAGCTCTTGCTGAAACCCTGTAACTCCACTGCGCCCCCAGTATAGGCCCCTCGGAGAAAGATCTTCTCAGTTGCTATCTTGGCATTGTCGCATGCATGGGTAAGGCAATGATTTGTAACGACTTTTCGCAAAAAGTAGTTGACTTGGTCAAAGCCTCTCTATAGTATCCGCACCCGTAACGCGCTCGTAGCTCAGCTGGATAGAGTACCTGGCTACGAACCAGGCGGTCGGAGGTTCGAATCCTCCCGAGCGCGCCATACAAATCAAAGGCTTACGTCTCACGGCGTAAGCCTTTTTTTGTTGTGGGGCAAATTAAATAGGGTAATCACTCAAAACCTGTACATTTAGACAGCCCCTTCCGACATACAACTGACGCCTTAACGGCCCCCACAAGTCAATCTATGACCCCCCAAAATAAGGGACAACAAGCTCAGTTAAATCAAGTCACCGCTCTCGGCAAATCCCGCCACCGAGTCGTATAGGCAGGCGATGTAAAAGCCTGCCGCATCTTCCACTTTTTCCGGATACCCTCAGCGCCCAGGAGCAGAGTCCCTCGGCCGAACTTGCGATTGATCCGATCCATCGCCTGCATGGTCTCCCCTGCTCTAATCGATTGCCCTGGGGTGAATAGACCCCCAGGCCGAGGGCGCGGGGGATTATCTCGATAAGCCCGACGCCTGCTTTCATAAAGCGGCAGCCTGGGCGGTATAAGTCAGCAATGGCTTCTCTCACCAGCCGCACGATTACCCGTGTGTCATCGGTGGGGTAAGGCGTCTGCACAACCGTGCTGCGGCTGTAATAGTTGGGTTCATGGGGTGAGGTGTGCAGGAATAGATGGATCGACTTTACCAGGGATTTCTGTGCGCGCAGTTTCTCAGCGGCCCTGCTGCCGTACAGTGTGGCGGCTTGTAGTATCGGCGCCATTGGAGCATAGCGTAGGCTGTCCGGCGCCGACAGGCGTGAAGTTAATGGCCTTGCTATATGCGGACATCTGCACAGCCAAGCTGCTTTGTAAAATTATCAATTTCTTTAACCGATGTGATCCTATAAATATCTTTACCTTTACTACGAGACTGAATTTTCTCTAACAGCTCAGGAGTCCAGAACTTGGGGGATAACCGTAGATATTTCCAGCTCGCCAATGTGCCTTTAAAAACTGAGCTACCTTCAGGCCACCCTTCAGGTTTTACAAAAAAGCTCTTTAGTAGCCTCTTGGTAACCCACCAGTAGTGAACAGAATACGGCAAATCAACGTAAATGAGTGTATCTGCGGCATCAATACGCAACCAAAAAGATTCCAATGTACCAAGCCCTTCAATTATCCAGCTGTCAGCGCCTATCATGTCAGCATGCTTTTTCGAATACTCTTCCGGTGAAACACGCTCACCATTCTTCTTATACTCGATTAAATCTAATGCACACAGTTTGATACCCGTTTCAACAGAAAGCTTTCTGCTCAGCGTTGATTTACCTCCCCCTGGCTTCCCAAACACAACAACCTTATTCACTTAATGACGCTTCCTTTTTCTCGGGCCTTGACTGCATATAACGCCTGGCGCCCAGGCGAGCAACTTGTTGCGAGTCCAGTGCGGGATTGCGCCGGCACTTGTTAAATTTTTTGCTCATAGTACCGCGCTACAGGTGAATAATACATTAATGCCAGCAGCACGCCAGACAACACCATAGATATTTCATAGAGCACTTGGCTGAAACCGCCGTAAACCGTAATACCCATGAATGGATACAGAGTAAATGCCGCAACAAACCCAGCAGCATAAACATGCCTTGCCCATGATTTGAATAGAAGCAGACCGATCACTGAAACCAGTGCCATAATGATTGCAACAACAGCTAATGAACCAGCCACAACAAGTTCTGTGCCTTCAATCTCAGGCTCTATCTCGATAATATAATCGAATACCTGATCAGTTATTGGGTCAGACCAAATATAGTCGTACACGCCAGAAAGCAAGCCTATGCCTAGTGACACTATAATTAGTGTTCGATATTGATTCTTGGTCATAGAAATTTAACGCCCAGCGCAGGCGCAGCCAGCGCGGAGCGCATTTTGTGTTAATGTTTGAGCGCCAGCGAGTAACACAAAATGCGCGTAGTGTTGGCTGTCGCTCTGCCGCTGCTTGTTATGCATGGGCCTCGCTCATGGGGTGGATCAGCTCTGAGTAGTACTTAAACTCAAGGATGTTCCCCGATGGATCTTTTATAATGTATTTTCCAGACTCGGCTTCAGTATCTATTTTTATTACATTTGGCGAAAGAACATAACCAGTATTACTTGCGGAAACTCTTTCAGAAAGATTATGCCACTCATCTTTATCAAGAATCACACCAAAGTGATCAATAGGGCTTACTTCGGATGGGCAATTATTCCTATGGATAGTTAGTTGGTGGCCGAAAAAGTGAATATCAAGCCATGTCTCTTTTTCCCTACCGGTACGACACCCAAGCACTTCCTCATAAAATTTTCGGGTGGTTTCAAAGTTGTCAGCCACAAAAGATAAATGGAATATTCCTTTCACTTCTTCCTCACTTCTTTAATGCATAACGCTGAGTGCAGCGGCAGGCCACGACAGTGGACTGTCGCGACTGCCACGTTTTGTTAGTGTGCATTAAATGCACCATATTTTACCCAGCTTTGGATGCTCTTTTCCGAACTTCTCATTATGTAGATAGTTGATTAGCTTTCTTATGGCCACAAAAAGGATACCGCAAATCGCCAATGTTGGGAGGTCACGCATAAGATCTAATGTTTGCAAGAACTGACTTTGAGGTACGCCTGGTATTCTGTTGATGAAAAACAGTAGCATGCTCAAAAAGGCTGCCCCAGCCAGTAGGCCCAATATTGCTCTGATTATTCTGAGTGATAAGAACATCTATTCTCCATGCAGAACACTAACGTTGCTGACACGCGCTTGTCGCGTGCTCAGCCTTGTTAAATTTTTTAGCGTCCATAAGGCCACTCCGAGCCAATCGGCTCTGAAACATGCCAATAAAGAAGCTCGATGTACCGCAGGGGGCCATATACCCATACTGCAACTTGTCCTACCCCGGCTGCAAATGGCTGAAGTGAACCAACAAAGTCTCCTCTGCGCACACTATGCTGATATATCTTCTTACCAGTCCCTACCTCTGATTTGTAACCAGTCGCATGTACGAGAATGTCACTACGCCTGATCTCAACATATCCCAGGAGGTAAATTGCTAAAGGAACTAGGAGAGCTATTTTTTTCATGAAATTTAACGCCCACAGCAGGGGCGGCCGAAGCGTAGTGTAGGCCGTCCCGCAGAGGCCCGTAGGGCCGGCGCAAACTGCCTGTGATTGTTAAATGGCATAGCCGCCGAGCCTACTGATTGTAAATGCAACGAATTCACCAACAACCTTTGGGTCATGTGTGTGTAATACGTCCTCCTCGACGAGAACACCACAATCTACCTTAACTGGATTTATTGAAACAATTTGTCCAAAAGCTCTGTATTTCCAGCCATGCACTTGCTCTAAACATTTTTTCTTTTCCGGATTTCCTTGGAAAATAGACTCCCAAGACTCTTCTTCGTCAAGCATGTTAGCGAACTCAAATTCAAACACACCTTCATCTTTGGGTATGCTTTCGACATCAGGAGTTAATTCATCCATAACACAGTACTCAGCGCCCCCTATTTCAATAAGCGCCTCAAGATATTTACCTTCTGTAGAAAGTAGCTTCGCTTTCATATTCGCAATTTAACGCCGGTAGCAAAGGCGAGCGTTAGCGAGTCCAGCCCGCGCCTTTTGCGGGCGATTTTGCCTACCATTGTTATATTTTTTTTGATTTAAATACATAGTACCTGAACACTATTGCTTGAGCAGTTGCAGCTAGACCGAAAATAATACCAGCCTCTATGCTACCAACTACTGAAACAACCAAAGAAACACTTACACCAGCTAATAAATAATATATGAACTTTGGCTGAGACCAATTGCATACCGCCCAATGAAATGGGAGACCGATTACGAGCCAACCGACAACAGATATAGCCAAATATACAGTAGCGAAAAGCCCAAATATGGCAATGAAATCTTGAGGTGGATAAGTAAGGATAGGAATGCCAATTTCATAGAATGAATAAGCAACCACAAAGAGTAAAACCCAACCCACACTGCGAATTATTGCGCCATCCCAATTACCCAAACTATGTGGCTCCTATGCCCGCTGAAATATAACGTCCGCCGCACAGGCGAGCAACTTGTTGCGAGTCCAGCGCACGTAGTGCGCGATTGTGCCGGCACTTGTTAAATTTTTCACGGAACAAGCTCAACTACCTCACCGACTTTAAATTTACTTTTGTCATTACCATTTACAAGGTAAAAACAAAACACATCCAAATCTGGACTGCCATCCTTTTTTAAAGCCCTAGGTTGTGTCACCGATTTCTTTATTGGGCACCCAGCTAATGCGGGATTATCTCCGAGTTCAAATTTGGTGTCATCGAGCACACGGACGAATATGCCAACTGGCTTTCTTTCTAGTATGTGCTCTATCTTTACTTTTTGACTCATGATCTTATGAAATTTAACAGTGTATTCAAAAGCAGCTGCATTATATCACCCACCACTATATCCATAGACTCCTTTCGGCAACGATTTAAAGAAAACCCTGTAGGAACATTAGGTTACCGATAATTGGTGCTATCGTACATAATTGGATATATTGCAGCCGCATCATATCCCGGCATTTTCGCTGCTATATATCCTTTTGAAAACCCCTTAAAAGTCAAAAGGTTAGTATCTTTTTTCCTGTGGATATATGAAGGGGCTTTTGATCCCTGATAGCCAAAAGCAAGCTAGGTCGTTTGATAATCCCAGTAAACCCCACTCAATGCTCCCAGCATCTGCCCAACCAACCCTGCCAAATCGCTACTTGTGCTGCCCGTAATCACCGGCAGCGTTGCCGGGCGGTTGGCAATCTGCCAGCCGCTGCTGCCGTTGATATACAGCAGGCCATCCGCTTTATTTAGAGCCTCTTTTGCGGGGAAAAATTGCCAGTAGCCGGGGCTCTCTTCATAGCGAGCCAGCTGGCCGTCTTTCCCGGCCCAAGCACCGGAGCCAGTAGCCACTAGGTCGTTGGTGGAGGCCGGGGGATCGTTCTGTATGGCTTACACCTCCAGCTGTAGCAGTGCGTCGATGGTGTACAGGGCCTGATTGAGGTAGTGGCGGGGTGAGGCTGCCTTCCTGAGCGTAGAGAATACCGTTGTTCGGTGTGGTGCTCATGGTATTTTTCCATACCGTGATCTATGCAGTCGGGCCTGGAGCTGTGATGGATAAGGTGGTTGCTGTGGTGTCTGTACTTTGGTCATTTACCGTTACCCGGTAGCCGCTAAAAAACTGGCTTTGATCGTAGGCGGCGTGGCCGCCGAGGCGCCCTACTCCGAACCACTGGGTAACCAGCTGGCCGCCTGCGCGGTGAGGCTGAGATTCGCCGTTGCGGGTTCGGTGTGGCTGGCGCCGCTGAAGGTACCGCTGGTGCTGGTTTCCTTGGCTCTGCCAATACTGGTGGCGCGGAAGTTTAAGGTCTGTTCGAGGTTGTAGCGTTCGGTGGGAATGTGATTCAGGGTATTGCGCTTGAGCAATACAAAGCGGGTGCCCGCCGGGTGGTTTGTGGGTGTAGTGCCGAGGCGCCCGCGCAGGAAGTAACCCAGCTCCCATACGCCGGTGCTGATTTCTTCCGCCTCTCCGAAGCTGATAATTTCATTGCCGATCAGCGCCCTATTCTGGCGGTTGAGCAGATCCGCGAGGGTGCGGTTTTCCAGTGCATCGCCGGTATCGTAGAAGGGCTTACGTCTCACGGCGTAAGCCTTTTTTGTTGTGGTACAAATTGTAACCCTTATTAAATAGGGCAATCGCCCAAAAACTGCATATTTAGGCAGCCCAGCTCCTTTTTAACCTCTCCGCTGGCACCTAACCGACGCCTTACCTCCAAATCAACGCTTGGCTGCCTGGTGGGCCATCACGACCACATCAACATGTGCTGGGGCTAGAGGTGAATCAACGGCTATCGGACCACCGTCATGATTTCAATTATTTGCGATAAAAACCAAAAACAAGTGCACAACTGATAAATGGATATTGTGGATGATTCCGAATTCAGCAATACAAAATTCGGCTGAATTTCGATGACCATAATATTGTGGCTTGATCAGGATATGGCAACTGCTGGATGTTAGAACCAGGCACACTGAGCAAGCCTCTGAACGAAGCAAAAATATGAAAAAAAGTGACGAGAAACAGCTCGCTGATATGCCAGTCATACTTGCCTAGCATTAATACATCAGCATGGGATGGTCTACTCAATAAGCCGCAAGGAAAATTGTTGGGATAACGTATCTACTAAGTGTTTTTTTCGCAACTTGAAGCGGGAGTGATCAACGGGGAACCTCTATTCGATAAGGTGCTTGCAATAACAGATACGAGGATATAAATCACTTACGACAACCCACACCGAACACATACATGCAGGGCGATGTAACTCCCATCGATTTCAAGAAATGTACTTAGGCAGACGTCCGACACGATGGCCACAACACTTTATATCTGGCTTAGCACTCAAAGAACCCACTAATAAAATAAGAAATTCTTCTCAAAAATCAGTAATTTATTCCTAAATTTACCTGGAAAACAAACCACACACATCAGTATTACAAAATAGCAGCTAACATTTTAAGGCTAGGCATAATCACTCACCTATAGCTTTGGTGTTTTTCTATCACAGGTATTGTGTGTTCTTATGAAAAGGAAGTACCGAATGAAGATTTCTATACTCAAATTACTAACATCGATAGCCGCAGCCGGTCTCGCAATCTGCTCTGCCACGCCTGCTCTCTCGCAAGCTACCGACACAGCAACAAGCATGATAACCCTTCAATTTAATGAAAACATCATAATTCAAAATGTTGACCCGGTTACCATTTCAGATCCCACACCAGGAACCCCAGCAATAGGCTCTGATAGATTTTGTGTTGCGGGTAGTGGATTTTCAACTTACAGCATCACCTTTCAAAATAATGGAACAGATCCCTCATTTTCCATAGTTGGAAGTGGAGGCGTATCAATCAGTTATGACATGCTATATGAAAACGATGGACAGGTTCCCGTGACAGTGGTGGCCGGAGCGCCGATTCCCAACAATATACTTCAAGCAACAAACTGCTCCGACGACAATGCCACTTTTGACATTATTATTCCCGAAAATGAATGGGAACCTAATCAGGCATTTGCTCCTTTTACGGGCACGTTACTGATTACTGTAGAGTCCGAATAAAACCACAGGTTAAGGACTCCGCAACCTAAGCGTAAACTGTACACAGCATGATTTTTGAAAGAAGGGTGGAATAACGCTTAAAAACCACCCTCAAACGCGGGAAGTTCCAATAAACAGGCTTCCACCCCTACTTTACCTCTTACGCCTTACGCCACTAAAAAAAGAACTGCGTTTTATTCGGCTTTCAATTTTTCATACGTATCCATCATTACTACCATCACCAAAGATCCACGCTTTACAGATTTCAGGCACACTGACCCTAGATCAGAAGATAATTTTTCACAATTAACAAATTGATGAAACTGACCAGCAGGCACAGACGCTGGGTGTTTTTCTTTACACCTCGAGAACGCACTTTTCGATACCCAAAGATGTTTTATATATCGAAATGGGTACTTTAATCCTACCCACGAAAATAGGCATGAATTTAAGCACACTTTAAGCGACACAGAGAACGTTCAGTTGATGGCTTTTTAGCTTACTGCCATGAATTCAGCGATGAAATTACGGGTAAAGCTTGGTCGTAAGGAATGACTTGCCATCCAAATCTAGTATCATAAGCCATATTGTACATAGTGAATACATAATCTTCTTTGATTTTCCTACGGGGAATTTCCACCCATTCAAAATAGTAAGATTTTCCTTTCTCAAAGTTAAAATCAAATTTTCCGTTTGCGATTTTGATTGGTGCATTTGGAGTGGTTGAGATCGTACGTTGACCTGCGTCAACTAAAAGCGCGACGTAACCAGGAAACCCCATGCACTTTGAACGAACGGAATCAATCCCAATGAGCCAGCAGGCGTTACCCCCTCGATAATCCTGCGTATAAAAGTACGCTACAGATTTGCCCTCTGGAATATTTTGAATCTCGTTAAAAGCTGGCCCTCTCGCAGTAAGATCTGCGGTCATGCAGCCGCCAATAGAGAACACTGTTACAATTATTATGAGATATTTCATTATTTCTCCAGGGTCTGATGAAAGCTAACGCCCGCAACAACCGCCAGCAGCCGGAGGGCAGTTTGCTTGCGATTGTTAGCCACCGGTCGCGCTGTCTTATGATTCATAGGGCTTACCTTCCGATTGAGGCATACCGATGCAGCACAACAGAGCAAGATAGTTTATCTCAGGAAGCAGGTCAGTCAAAGTCACCAACATCCAATTCCTATTTTTACTTCTGGCTAGCAATACAAACTATCATTACTCCAATCAATTGAAGAAGAAGCAATAATGTCAGCGAATGAAGCTTCGCTGCCCTCATTATTTCAAAAATATTCATATGATATCATTTTTCATTAATCGGCTTACGGCGACATAGCGAGCCCAGTGAGAGGCTGTGCTCTTTGCGGTCGGAAGGGGTTGAGTGGCTTGTTAAATGCTTTGGCTACGTGCATTAACTGCCTCTTTATTGCCCAATGAGAATGCAAGCTCCAATGGTGTTTCGCCGCCACTATCGTGTATCGTTTTGGCACCTAACCTACGAAGAAAAACAACCCCATCAGGTTTGTTCTGTTCGGCAGCACAATCCAAAGGGGTAAATCCACTTTCCCCAATAGCGTCTACATTAGCACCTGCCGATACTGAGATACCGCTGGCTTCACGCTTCCCGCAGCTTGAAACAATATGTAGCGGAGTATCCCCATAGCCGTTTGTATATTTCAAAGAATCAATATTGTGCCCAGTGAAATCAGGTACATTCTCTATTTCCCTGAAAATTATTTCGATGTCTCTCATGGTATTTGACGCACTGCACAACGGCGAGTGAAGCGTAGCGTTTTGGGTCCAGGCCCTTAGGACCGATATTGCCGCTGTTTGTTATGTGGGACGGACACTAAGCAACCTCCTCACCGCAACAGTGATCAACCAAACAGTAACTGAAACTACTGTGAACTGACCAAGTGAATGGAGGAAGAGCTTTGGCCAGAAATCTATTTCTTCAGTTAGCAATGGGTGCCATACATATACAAGGGTTATATTTCCCGGAAATAGAAGTATCTTATATCCGGGCATACCGCCGCCCCAGACATTCCAATTTAATGAAAATGCAACTAGCCCAACAATTAACGCTAAAACACCACCATAAATCGCGATAGTAACCGCCTTAAAATCGCTCATATTGCCTCACAACGTCGGCTGGAACCCCTTGTTAAGAGTACGCTTCTTATAAGATGAGATCAGCAAACGCATTGATAACACGATAAGGACCGTCAATACGCCGGCATCCGCTCGGACCTTGATGAAAATTCATGTATTTAGCACACTCACCGTCGGGGTTATACTCACCAAAAATCTTAGGGCTCTCCAGGTTCACATAATGAATCCATGTCTCTTCATCACCAGATATGTAATCCTAAGCTGAAACAACAACTACAAATAAAAGTGTGGACCAAGAAATAATCAAGGTTGTTTTTTTATTGGGGGCCTGCATCATATCGTACTCTTAACGACTACAACAGAGTGGCTGGAGCGTAGCGTAGGCAGTCCAGCAAAGGGCCAAAGGCTCGAGACAACCTGCTTGTACTTGTATGGAATTTTTACAATACATCCCCCTTAGATGGAGTTAAAGAAAATTTTTTATTTGCCAAATCCAACTCTACAATAAACTTATCAAAAAAATCACTACCCAACAAACCATCTTTCGTAAACCTTGAGTCTATTGGGTAGAGTAATATATTGGGCACAAAATCATAGCCAGCAACATCCACCTTAGAAGTAAATAATTCACACTTTACATCTGGCCCTAAATTGAAATCACAACCAGCTAATGATTCTTTAATATTTACCCTGTTAATCGATAATATTGAATTTGTTGCCCCTGTATCCAGAACCATCTGATAGTTTGCAATAGAGCTACTCATTTGAATAGTAATACCTTCATCATTTAGCACATAAGGCTTAAACTTACTATTGTTCTTTGATGAAATAGAACCCATTTTCTTACTTACAATGAGCTTTTTATCAGCATAATTTATAATAATTTTTTTATCTGCAAAAAAACCCTGACCTATAACTATTTGCTGATTATCTTCCACATCTTCGGGCTTATCACCAATAGACGCTGCCCAAGGATTTAGCTCGTAACCTGTTATGTTTTCGAATGTCATACACTGAATTGTTAGCATTGAAACAACATACTCTTTATCATCAAATACTTTACCTGAAATATTAGTACTCTTAGAAGTTTTACCAGTGTATTTTACACCTGACATGCTGTTAATATCTGAAGCTGGTAAATGTATACCTGCTGTAGAGCCTAGATCAAGTAATGCAAAATTTTTCTGACCATTTATAATTAATTCAATTGTTGGTAATCCGTACTGATCAAAGACAATGGGTACCTCTATGCTTTTGCAGTTATTTTCGTGAGAAAATGCGCCTGCTGAAAAAATCACTCCCGAAAAACATAGGGATGAAAACTTACAAGATGTCATTTTAAATTCCACTGTGATTAAATTTGATGAACGCCCAATCTTTGCGCTGCCTATTTTTTGCACACCTCATTTAAGCCCACTTATAGCTTCCCTAGCCTCAATATAATGAAGCAGCCTAGTGTATCCCTACCAAATAGTTTTAGCCCCTGGTTCACCATCTTCTTTACGCCCCAGAAAACCTCCTAGACCTGCCAGCATGCAGTTATCTCTCACAAGCTGGCAGGTCTATTTGATGGGGTAGTTTAATCTCGAATCATCCATATCATACACCATTCTATTTCAAAATAGACTCTCGTACACGGGACATCAGAAAACCTTCTTGTACATGTTGTCATCGAATGTAGACGCCATCCAATACCATATAGATCGCTTTACAGCTCAGCATTCGCGGCTCTGTTCTGAAGCGATTGCTTTTTTTTGGCATCTGCCTTTCACCACTCCAAAATAGGTTTCAATTTTCATTCAACTTCGATACCACTCAATGACAATCCTTGCTTGCTTAAAACCCTCAACGGGAAGATCTGTCAACAGCATCCACTCAATACCTTTCTCTCTCTCTGGCGGATTTACTTCTATAGCAAACACGGCATAGAGAGAAAGTGGCCGTTTGGACTAACCTTTACCCAGTAGCCGTATCTCAATAGTGGATACGCTGACTTTAGCTTCCCTTTCCAAGCTCTCCGTTCCGCTCGGGAATACCTACCGTATATTTATCCACAGTTTTCTGTTCGCTCATGTGCTTCCAAAGCAATGCCGTATCTTCTCCATGGTGCTATAGTGATAGAGGTATGTAGGAGTTGCTGGCTGATCTCTTTCCGCCGGAGTGTACTCATCTCTTCTTTCTAAATCGTTAGCTAAGTTTAGGAAGGCGGTATCTTGAGAAATAAGAACTACCGTTGTGCCTTGATTATTTCTAGAGTTGCTGGTTTATGGCCATTTCTTATAAAGTCAAGTTTAACTTTATCATTTTCGATAAATCGATAAGCTGCCAAGCTTTCAGCCTAAGAATTATTTGCACCGGGAATACTATTCATTGGATCGGAACTTAGACTACTGAGAATATTGGGCAAGTGCTTATTCAATCGCACATCACCCATAACTTGGGTTTTTACTTCGCCCATCACATCCAGTCCTGAATAATAATTCAGCCAAAGCTGTAACTTATTGATTTTTATAATAAAACAAGAAAATATGTGTATAATTAATCACAAAGTTCAGTGGCCGTTTTAGGCTGTGGTTTTCGGGAATAACTTTGAGTAGGAAAACCATAAAAAGTAACTTAAAAACTGTTCAAACCTTGAAGCGGCGAGCAGTAGCAACTTGACAGGTGATATTTTTATCACGCTAAAATATCTAAACCTAAAAAAAACCACATAAAAAGCACTGCTATAAAATTAATTGTAAAAATCAGACCACGAAACCGAATATTGGCAGTAAATATTTGAACACCACTATGAAGTATGCGACCGATTATAAAAAGCCAAGCCAACCACAAATATATAGATTTGTACAACTCGGGGCGTGCAATTAGAAGTGTGCATATTGAGTAAAATAAAACAGGCCACTCAAATTGGTTGGTTAGATTTGCACTTACTCTTGGCTCAAACTTCGCTAATGGATTATTCCCTTCAAGGTTGGCGCCAATACCCCATACCTTAGGCGCACGTAAAACTGTAAGCAGCACATATAACATTGCAACCCACGATATTTGAAAGAGAACTGGTAGAAACAACAAATTACTCATAATCCAATTCCCGTGATTCATCTAACACCGCAGCTCAGCTCCGGCTTTCATTGTTCGTATTATATGCAGAAATGGCAGAGTAGCGAACATACAAAAGAAAAGCAAAGTAATCCGTTAGATCGCTGTTCCTTGTATCGTTGGACGAAATGTCAAAAATGACATAATGGATGCCATAGATATTGCTCACTTTGGGGGGGGGCATGTAGCCAAGGCTATCGTCGAAAAACCTGAAAAATTAATGAGTATCATAGACTTATGGGTTGTAATAATTTAGTTCCTGGAGATGAGCACTATGCAAAAGAAGCGCCTCAAGTAAATGCCTAAATTGACACACAAACCTATTCAAACCATATTGAAAATTATTAATAAAGAGCTAGAAGGAATCGATCAGAAGCCTGATAAAATTTTAAATAGTAATGCCAAATGAGGACAAAAACATGGCCTACTGATAAGCAACTGGCTGACACTGACAAACCTGAAATAGCGGCTCTAATCGCATGCGTGTGAAAATAACTCACCATCCTGAATACGATTGTTAAAAACAACACATTCTAGTACGTAAATATGGCTTAATTACTTAACGAAGAACCATAGCCACTTGTTAGGTACCACGATTTGCTCGCTTGTATTTTTTCTGGTACTCGCGGCGTTGCTTAGTCACTTCATACAATACAATTCCAGAAGTTGTTCCGAGATTTAGGCTCTCAATCATCCCGAACATTGGAATGGATACACAGAAAGTGCTACTTTCGACCGCAAGATCACTTATTCCTCTAGATTCGTTACCAAACCAAACAGCTAATTTTGGCTGCGTGTAATCGGCCTCATGTAAGATAAAGTTGTCTTTTCCTTTCACATGAGGAGAGGTGACGATCGAAACAAATCTGTTCATCTCCAAATGAGCTAGACATTTTTCAGTACTATTAAAACGCTTAACGAAGCTCCACTTTATCGCAGAGACAGACAGCTTTGAAAGTGATTTCCTTTCTCTCATTTCCTGCCAATCATCAGGCAATGAGTTGCGCGGATCAACAATGTACGTTTTTTCGACGCCTAACGCATTGACATTTCTAATGACTGCTCCAATGTTCTTCATGTCCATCGGGTATTCGAGAACAGCTATTAGGTTTTTACAACGATAAGACTTAATCTCATCGGCCCTTTTTCGGGCGTTACTTTTATTAACTTCCATATTTTCGAAGATCTCAGATAATTTGTTTACGCCTAACACATGGGCGGCAAAAACTAGAGCGAACTGGCAGCTCTGATGCCCTATGTCTTTACTTTTTATGAGTGATACTGGCACGGATATACTGATACCGCTCGTCGCTTGATATCTTAATTATTTCTGCTGAGTGGAAATGGCCTGGTAACTCTTTGAATATGAGGCAGTTATTAACCCGGCGGACACATAGTTCTATTATGCTGCATATTTAATCGATTCATGCCGGAAGTAGGATGCTACACGCGCAGGTTTCTTTTGTAACATTCTCATGTGAGAAAGCACTTTGCTTTTTAGC
>NZ_JBGMEL010000031.1:0-21098 GCF_041447225.1 Microbulbifer echini
ACATTACGTATATCTGGGTTCTGGAGCGGTGGTTGTACCTCGCGGTAGTTATGGATCTGTACTCTCATCGTATTGTAGGTTGGGCATTCGACTCCCAGATGACCGATGAATTGACACGTCGAGCATTGAAAATGGCTCTAGAGCGACGACAAATAAAGCCTGGACTAATAGTTCACTCTGACAGGGGGGGGCAATATCGTTCGCAGAAATACCAGGATCTCTTGTCCGAAAGCAAGTACAAGCCGAGTATGAGTCGCCAAGCTAACTGTTGGGATATTGCGGCAATGGAATCATTCTTTAGCAGGCTAAACGTCGAGCTGGTCTATGCCGGAACATTCGAAAGCGAAGAGCAAGCAAAATCTGAGGTGTTTGAATACATTGAGATTTTCTACAATAGGGTTCGAAGGCACTCTGCATTGGGCTATGTTAGTCCAGCAGAATACGAACGAAACTACGCATAGTTAGAGGGCCTTCTTTTTGTGGGCAAGACCAACGTTGAGGGTATACATAGAGAGTGCCAATGAAATTAGCTGAATATGAAATAGGCTCTCAACTAGTCCAATGTGGATGCTGTGACTATTATTCCCTGGTCGAGCGTGGGAAATGTCTGATTTGTCCAGTATGCTACTGGGAGGATGATTATGATTGCACAAATGAAAATGGGCTGGTATTGGATATAAAGTCCGACCTTAATAATGATTTTACATTAGTTGAAGCTAGAGAGAATTTTAAGCGCTACGGGGCTTGGCTGGAAAAGTTTAGTGGAATTGTTCTAAGCGAAGAAGAAAGAAAAAATTTAAAGTATGAGCAGAGAAACGTATAACAAGCACAGGCAAGATCGCAAATACTTCGTATTTACTGGACCTCCGCCGCTTTACGGCTCCGGTCCGTGTTGTGGGCGTTAAATTGCATAAGCTTACCTTCAGCGAATAAAAATTCCACTATAGGAACATACGCTGTAGGGTCTAATTCTTCCGGACACTTTGCTTGGTAGTTTTACCATCTTAGCGAAGTGTCCGGAAGTATTGGACCAACACAATATTAGCTGTCTCAGCTTTATGGTCTGCACAGATGAAATTCAGCTCGTGTCTTCCTTTGTATTGAGTGAGTACTCTTTTTAGTTCATAGGTTAAAGTTGTTTAATGGTGTTTTTGATGCCATTGCCATTACTGGGGGCACTAAATAACTGGTCGACAGCTCTCACTAAGACATGGATTTATTTCTGCTTCTATCGATTCCTATATTGATCTCTTGAAGCCCCATAAGATAAGCTGTCACCGCTTTTCTACTTTTGATTGTGGTCCAATATGGCTGTTTGAATTATATCTCACGAGTGCCTGTCACATTTCTACTTATTAATTTTCTTTATGGGGCAATAATGTATGAATGCTTGCAGGCAAGATCTTCGGTGACCACCGAAGGAGGGTCTCAATTTACCCACGTAAGAAAAGGATTTCCAATCTCAGTATCAGACAAAAATAGTCATACAAGACAATACTGCCAAAACTTTGTGTGTTGCCTTTTATTTAAAAAGAATACACAAGAAGCCACCATCTCATTTTGGTCGAAAATTACGACGTTAGGTTTAGGTGTGATGCCAAAAAACAAAGATCACCAAGCAAGGTAGAAGCACCTCTCTCTGTTGAGGTTTTGAATGTGGGGCCATCTAAGTTGATGGTTGTTCATGGTTGCGAAGGCATTAGCGGTATTGGTTGCATAACTCTGTTTCTCAGCGAAACCGCTGAGTAGACTCGGCTTACTATGTTCTTTGACTATTTTTTTCTGAGTTCAAAAAAATCAGTAAATATGGAGGTTATGACAATTTCTAAAGAGATGGAGGGCAGCGGATATAGAAGGTTGAATTGGTTTTTGAAGTATTTGTGCGTAGTAATCCTAAAAGGTGTTTGTAGGATCGATGGACCTTAAAAGCATAATGATCAAACATAAAAGGAGATGTCAATGCTAACAAATATAATTTGCAAGAAAGTTGTAAAAGGTATTTTGGGGATTTTATTTATTTCGGTAAGTTGGCAGGCGAAAGCTCTTACGTGTCCACAGCTGGCGAATGTTCCATTACCGCCAAAGTGCAGCTCTGTGGATCTAGGAACTTGTAATGCCGCAGTACAAAATATAATTCCATTAGCAGCATGTGCGATTTTCGAAGTGTCGCCCGCGGCTAATGACGCAACGCTTGTACTTCGTTTTACGACACTGATCACCAACTCTTGGTATGATGCAACAGCGCCTTATCATCCCACCGCTAAAGGAGTCTACTCTGATATTGGGCGGATGCCTCCATCGACAGACAATGGTGAATTAAACATTGCGCTTTCTTATGCATCTCATAAAGTATTAAGTGGTTTGTTTCCGCATTTGATATCTGAGTGGGATGATATGTTGATTGAGTTAGGCCTAGATCCTGACAATATTTCAGAAGATACCACTACACCGATTGGTATAGGAAACTATGCAGGTAGAAAAGTATTGGAGGGGCGCGCTAATGACGGTATGAATCAATTGGGCAATGAGGGCGATCAACTATATCATCGATTGCCTTATGCCGATTATACTAATTTCAAACCAGCCAATACTGCATACAAATTACGTTTTCCCTCTAAGTGGCAACCGGCGGTTTTAATGGATCGCCCAGGGGTATACCGGGTTCAGCAATTCGTCACGCCCCAAATTGCGTTAACCACACCATACAGTTATGAATCGCCGGAAGAATTTACTTCACCAGTACCGTTGAAATCGAAAATTTGGAATTTTCCAAGTTATGTGGCGCAAGTAAATGATGTGTTAAATACGTCTGCTAATTTAACTGATGAGCAGAAAATGAAAGCTGAATTGTTTGACATGAAAATATTCAGCTTAGGTTTTGCTGCTGTATTCGCGTCGGAATCCCAGGGTTTATCATTAATGGATTTTATTCATTATGATTTCTTAACTAATATGGCTGCCTTTGACACAGCGATTACTATTTGGAAAGAGAAGCGTCGTCATAATTCCGTGCGGCCTTTTTCCGCTGTTCGATATATTTATAAAGACGCACCTGTTACTGCTTGGGGTGGAGTAGGTAAGGGAACGGTAAGCGATTTGCCTGCCAGCCAGTGGACGAGCTATTTACCGGTTGCTGATCACCCAGAATATCCGTCGGCATCTGCGAGTTTTTGTGCGGCACATGCAGAAACAAGTCGTCTCTTTTTGCCTCAAGGGGACATTTTAGGATATACGGTACCCGCGCTTACAGGAAGCTCTCAGATTGAACCTGGGATAACGCCACAAACTGATTTGTATTTGAATTTCCCAACTTGGTCATCATTTGAAGAGGACTGTGGTAACAGCCGTGTTTGGGCTGGTGTACACTTTGAACCTTCAGTGCCGGCAGGCCAGGCGATAGGCCACCAAATTGCTCACCGTGCTTATCAATTTTATCTTTCAAAGGTGGCAGGCCAATAACGGAGACAAATCGTTACGGAGGATATATTCACCAATCAATTTGGTGGATATATCCTCTATTCCGTTTGTAGTACAGAGGTTTTTATTCCAGAATATCTATATTTTTAAAGATGGATTTTTCTTACCTGGAATTTATCCATTTTGTCGGGGTAAGATCGGTTTTTAGGGGGCATGAGTTCTAAATCCTAAGCACAATTTGATGCTCAAGATTGGATCGATAGATGTAGGGATAGATTAATTCTTTCAGAATGTATGCAGCATGTATTTCTATAACGTAATTTGTTGTCGATTTATATGAGTGATGTTCGTTCAGGAAGTCTCAGCATATAGCTCCTTGGCTCTACGGTTAAATAAATAGTGGACTTTCATTTTTTTGAGTTATGCAGGGAAGCAGCAGGTAGTTGCCGAATACATTTGCTGATGTTATTTCTATGTCCGTTATCGATTGACTCACTTTGAACTCAATATCCAGCCAAAAAAATTAGCCTGAGCTATCACTGCTTTATAAAGTCGGGCCGTTTGTGAGATGTTACTGAAAAAGTTAAATTTGTTACATTTCGGAAAGTGTAATTTCTGTCTTTAAATTACAATCTACTCATCAGTATTGAGTCTTATACATTGTGCGGGACGTTAAACTTAAATGCAGGATGCAGGAGTGAATAATGAACATGAGGTGTTAGCAAATCATGATGTTGGGAGGTTGCCGTGCCAGGATTGTTCCGAACAATAAACGCTTGGTATCCGATGGTTGTAATGTGATTTAAATCTATGTTGAGCAATTGATTTCGATCACGGATACTTTTGTGATGCCTAAAGAGGTTGCCGATACAGTCTAGATGCAGGTCTCTAACGGGAGCCACCTGAAAGAATATGGGGTGCCTCTGCTCCTGGATAATATTTAACCATACAGCTGCATCACTTAGAAAATGACTAGTATTTTACCTGTTTGACATTTGGCTCTTTTATCAGTTTATTTGGTGTATCATTCAGGTGTAATTCGGCTCAAGGGCTTGTGGTACTTATTGAATATCTATTTCGAATGATGGCCCGCTTTGATGATAATGCTTCTTTTGTGGGTTAAAGTGGCTACTTGAAATTAAGGTATCCAATGGACTGGAGCACTGGTGCAAATCGAAATAATTATAATAGGCCTTTTATTGGTTTTGTCAGCAGCTGCTATTCATGGAGCATTGGGTGTGGGGTTTCCTATGCTCGCAACGCCTGTACTTGCGCTGGTTTACGATTTAAAAGTTGCGATTACCTTCACAATAGTGCCATCGTTTCTGGCAATACTTTTTAGCTTGTATCAGTGCCGGAATTACAGTGTTGACTTAAAAGAACACTACCTACTAATAGCGGTCGTCTCTCTGGGGAGTCTGTCGGGCGCGTGGCTGCTTACTTGGGCCAATGCGAGTGTTTTAAAACTGCTTTTGGCTGGCGCGATATTATTATATTTATTATCTGGTTTTCTACGAAAATATCTGTGTTTGCTGTCGTCTAGGCCAGTGGCGTTCCCTGTGCTTATGGGGGCTTCGGCGGGTTTAATAGGGGGTGCTACTAATGCAATTGCGCCACTATTAATGATCTATTTGCTTGAAAGGGTTAGGTCAACAAAGGAAATCATCCTTGTGGCTAATATCTGTTTCTTGATTGGGAAATTAATGCAACTTGCGGTGTTTTCTCTTTTTTTTACTTTCGAGGATTTACAATTAGTGCCTCTGTCTATGATCACACTTGTTACCTATATAGGCTTGCTTGCAGGGTTTAAGTTTCAATCAACAATAGATGAGTATTGGTATCGTTCAATTATTCGATATGCTTTGTCGATTTTTATGTGTATTTTAACTTACCAAGGGGTGATAAGCCTGTTCTTCTCAGGTGTAAGTGTGGCTTAGTACTTTTATGAGTATTCTGAAGGGCGCTGTGTGGTTTGCCGCGAGCTTGTTGGCTGATCAAATGCGAATAGCTGCTTTAGTTTTTTTCCGGTAATTCAATTGCTGTAAGGCCACCATTTTCTCAAAGGGCTTGAGTAGTTGTAAAAAATCCCTATTGTTCTCAAGTATCAACATCGCTTTGGTAATACTTTCAATGGTTGAGAGTCCGTTGGAGATAGAGGTTTTGCGAATGGAGTAGTTTGATTCCAGGCTGTCGCCCAGATTAACCCTGGGAATTTTTTGTAGGCTGGGATTTAAGTGAAGAATCTTCTTTGATTTTTTCCATGTGGCATCTATGACGATCAGCTGTTCAACCATCAAATACTGGCTGTCAGTATTATCACTTACATACCGATTTCCATCTAACTGGATACTGTCAGGCAGCCATGCCAAAGAGGGGTAGAGAAGAGCTGAGGGCTTGCTTAGCAGAGTGTTTAACTGATCACTAGTGAGTGTCTCCGTGATTATCATCTCACTGTTATCCAGACACAAATGCGTCATACGACCGGTATTAAACGGGTGCTTCTCTTCTTGTGGGTGCTGTATGATCACTACCTTCACAGTGTTGGCCAGATTCACCAGTGCGCTGCAGTAACAGACGTTAGGTGGGCGCAGGCAGGTATTACAGGTCTCTCTGGGCATTTCTCTATTACAGGTTTCGGTGGATTCATGGCGGTCATACAGCCTTCTTATAGCCCTCAATGGCTGACGGATATCGAAATTCCGCTGGCGAACAAATTTTACCGCATGCACGGATTCCGTGGCAAAGCCAAGCGACACGAGGACTGTGCAGTGGTGCGCAGCGAACAGAGCGAAGTGGTGGGCTGTGGTTATATAAGGAGGTACGAAGCTTTTAAATTGCTGTCGGGGGTTGCGGTGGCTCCAGATCACCAGGGGCGGGGAGTTGCGAGGGCGTTGCTGGTACTCCTTGCCGAGCGCTTTGACCGGGATACCTATACCTTTCCCTATGCGCATTTAGAGCCTTTCTATTTATCTCTGGGTTTTGAGCGGGTGGGAGCTGAGGTGTTGGCCGAGCCGGTTGGAAACTTGTTTCACAGCTACTTGAAGCAGGGCCGCTCAATTTTGGCGATGGTCTTTCGGGGATAGATTTAGTGATTGGATATTCCTATAAGTCAATCTATCTTGGGAATTTTTACCAGTAATGTCACTCAAATTACTGGGATATAGGATATTTCCCCGTCCTTCTCTTGGCTACTGAATAGGCACCAGCATTCTGATCTGGTACCTGGTTCATTTAGAAGTGGCTGATTTCTCAGATAACATTTCCTGTGTGTCTGTGTCTGTGTCTGTGTCTGTGTCTGTGTCTGTGTCTGTGTCTGTGTCTGGCTCCGCACATTTTAGGCGTTCATCGGAGGCGTTGATAGGGGTTGGTTTTCTTATTCGCGCTATCACACAAGAGGAACCATTGTGGTCCAGATGATTGAGTCGCTATTTCCCTATACGGTCTAGGCGGTATTGTGACTTCCTAGTCGATAGAGTGTGTGCTTGGTGGTTCGGTTTTGCGGCTCTCTGCTCCATCATAATCTTGCCTGCTTCTGGATTCATCCCAGGCGTCTTCCCTGGTATCGCTATCATGATTGATACTGTCCCAGAATCGTCGATATTGTCGATTGTGATACCGCAGGTCTCTTCAGCACCACTGAATAGCCAGACCCGCTGAGCGGTCCTCGATAAATCCACTTGATCAATCTAAGTATTTTGCGTTGGTTATCTGCCTATAAGGTTGGCGAAATGAAGGTTCTGAATACAAGTGGTTGGAGGCCTTTGCGCTCAATAGAAGATCATCAAATTAATGGCGAGTTTTGGGGGGATTCCTTTTGTTACGGGGGCTGCCTCTGCTGGCCGAGATACATACGGCTGGCTTGGTCAATACAAAGACTTATTGATTCTTTTGTCGACGAATTAATACAGCTAGAAGCGCTAATATAGACGGCTATGATATAGAGGAATATTTATCTCTTTCATTGCCGGATGATTAACTTTCTGGGATCAGTTATCGCTCTTAAGTGGAGTGTTTGGGGCGCCTCTTGGGTGTTTATGTTCTTTGTGGCATTTGTGTCGGGGATGCTGAGAATGATCGTTATGTGAATTGCTGGAAAAGTAAATATTGTCGATTTCGATTTCGCTGATATCACCCCCTGCACCCAACAATTCGAATAATTGGAGTACATTCGACATGTCGACCTCATCGCTGAAATCTCGAACGGGGATGGATGTCGGATGCCATTCACTGTCGCGTTCTAAGCCGCATTCCTCATCACCATGGACCAGGTCGACCCAGGTACCATTCCCGCTGCCGGTGCTCGCAATACCAATGCCGATGGTTTCTATACTCGTAGTGTTAATACGCAAATTCAGGAGGCCATTCTGGTAGTATATCAAGTTGAGGTCATAGTGCATCGAAAAGACCATACCAAACCAATCGCTGGCACCAATATTAAATGTCAACGCATCACTATCTTTGGTACTTACGGCACCCTCCATGTTATTCCAAATATAGAGTTCGGTATCTGTACCGAGCTCCAGGGATTCGGTGACATCTCCTTCTTTGCCGTAGAGACCGGGGTTGTCAGATTTTGCGCTCTCCTCGGCCAGAGTGAGTTCGGTGCTGTAATCGCTGGCGTCGTTGTCGTAGATACGCACGTAGTCCACATACATTTTGGCCGGCATGAGTGCGGTAATTTCTTCATGAGTGAATATCTGTGGGAAAATACCACCAACGGCTAGGTTGAGAATTAGGAAGTGGTTCTGACGAAATTCGTCAAAAGTTGGATCCCCACTGTCAATACGAATGACTTTATTAGCCTCGCTATCCACCCACATCGCGATCCACTTGGGGGTCCAAGTCATACCGAAGATATGATAGTCCTCAGTTAAGTCGTGGCTGAATTCAAAATTCTCAATCAGGTGCTTGCTCTGGTCGTAGTCTGCCTGCCCGGTGTATTCATCGGACTCATGGTGCCAGTGAAAGGCACCGGAGACGGCCGAATTTGCACTGCCACTGCTTAGCGCTTCAGCCATGCCGGCTTCCAGGGTATCCAAATCGCCACAGGCAGGCCAACCGGCCTGGCCATAATTACTGCCGAGTTGCCTAAAGGCGGGTCAGAGGCCGGTGTCGAGGTCGGGTAGTTTGATGCGAGCTTCGATGGTGCCGTATTTGTACGAGAGCCGCCCCAATGTTTTCAGGCGTGCGGATGAGAAGCTACCATCTGTGTTGCGCAGTGCCTGGATAACTAGGTTGCCATTTTCAATGTAGGCATTCGTGTTGTCATCGGTGTAATTTTGTAATTCGTTATTGCCCCAGCCCGAGTTGCCGACATCGTAGGTCCAGACGGATCTATTGATACCTACACCGCCGAAATTGTCTTGCCAGACTTGTGTTTTTGCTGTGGTTGATAGGGGCGCGCAGGCCGTGACAATAGTGAATAGCATCACTGATTTCTTAAGATGCATAGTTTTCTTTCTTGGTTGATTTTAATAAAAAATGCCATTTTAAGGGAGTTCTATTTTTTATTCGGTATTGTGTTGTTGTGGGTTTCGTGGATTCGGTAGGGCCGTTTTTTTAAATCGAAAATTGCATTTTTTAGTACCAATCAAAGCCTAACAAATACGTGGTTGTATTGGGGCGACAGCGCAACCCCTTTGTCGTACAGTCGGTCCTGCTTGTGGTATAGGGGCGGAGAGGCTATTTCCAGTGAGTCATGAGTAAACTGATTTATGGAGAGCTAAAGGGGGTGAGGTAGAGAGATAAATGACAATATTGGTTTTCGATATGGTGTATGGCTCGGGAAAAATTAATTATTTGGGCGTGGTGGAAGGTCGCATATTGAAGCGAATAAAATGAACTTGCTTCGCAAGGGTTTTCTTATTTTGAACTCTGGAAAAATAGAAATGATCAGCTAGGCTCAGCTTTGGTATTTAGGCTGGGATTGGTGTGGTTGGACAGCAAGTAAAAAATACCTTTCCCCTAGGTGCCTTCTGGAAGCATGCTTGCGATCTTTCTGGGGGGGCATAGGGTCCCACGAGAAGGTGAAAGGGGCTTTCTCTGTTCGTCTTTTCAGCTTGGGGTCGGATAGAGGGCTGAGCAGGTGTAAATGTTGTGTCATCGCCGCGTATCCAAATACTATTCTCCCTGGGGGAGGGGCTCGTTCGATCGACTTTAAAAAAAGGGGCCGTGTCCGAGCAGCCCTGGTGGAGGCTGGCCCAGAGAGATAACTGGTGGGGAGAGAAAATGTTTGATCATGGCGAGATATCTACATTGGCGCAGCGGCTTGGTGATGAGTTGGGAAAGCGCGCTTGGTTTGTGACTTCGGCAGAATCCTGCACCGGCGGAGCAATTGCCGCGGCAATCACTTCCATCCCCGGTGCGTCCAATTGGTTTGATGGCTCTATTGTCAGTTATGCCGATCGCATCAAACACAGCGTATTGGGGGTGGATGCGAAAGACCTGAAGCTTTTTGGTGCGGTCAGTGAGCCGGTGGCTCGTCAGATGGCCTGTGGGGTGTTGGCCATGATGGATGCCAATCTGTCTGTTGCGGTAAGTGGTATCGCCGGCCCTGATGGCGGCAGCGAGGAGAAGCCGGTCGGCACCGTGTGGATAGCTTGGGCCCATGCGGAGGGGCAGGAGCCGGTCCAGATCGATGCTCAATGTTTCCACTTTCAGGGGGAGCGCACCTCGGTACAGGCGCAAACAGTGATGGAAGCGATCAAGGGTATGCTAGCAATTCTGGACGAGCATCCCGTCTAAGACCGTCTGCCCGGTCAGCTTGTGCTTGTGGGGGTGGGATTGCGCTGGGCAGAGGTCGGCGAAATTCTACTGGGTTGATTGGTACTGGTCGTGCCGGAATTACTGGTTGCCTATACAGTAATCCTTCGATAAGCTTGCCACCACTCAACACAGCTCAGAAATACGGGAATGGTCATGGATTCCAATAAAGACAAGGCTTTGAAGGCGGCGCTGTCGCAGATCGAGCGCCAGTTTGGCAAGGGCACAGTGATGCGTATGGGGGATAAGGAGCGCGTGCGTATCCCCTCGATCTCTACCGGTTCCCTCGGCCTGGATGTTGCCCTCGGCATCGGCGGTCTGCCACGCGGCCGTATTGTCGAGATCTACGGTCCGGAATCCTCAGGTAAAACGACCCTGACCCTGCAAGTGATCGCCGAGGCTCAGCGCAAAGGTGGCACCTGCGCTTTCGTGGATGCGGAACACGCCTTAGACCCTATCTATGCCGAGAAACTGGGCGTGAATGTGGATGAGCTGATTGTTTCCCAGCCGGACACCGGTGAGCAGGCCCTGGAAGTGGCGGATATGCTGGTGCGCTCTGGCGCTGTAGATGTATTAGTGGTGGATTCTGTGGCGGCCCTGACCCCGCGCGCTGAGATCGAAGGAGAGATGGGAGATTCCCACGTTGGCTTGCAGGCCCGCCTTATGTCCCAGGCTCTGCGCAAGCTGACCGGTAACATTAAGAACACCAACACGCTGGCGATCTTTATCAACCAGATCCGTATGAAGATCGGTGTGATGTTTGGCTCTCCGGAGACTACCACCGGTGGTAATGCCCTTAAGTTCTACTCCTCTGTGCGCCTGGATATCCGCCGTATCGGTGCTGTAAAGGATGGCGACGAGACGGTGGGTAACGAGACCCGCGTTAAAGTCGTAAAGAACAAAGTGGCCCCCCCATTTAAGCAGGCCGAGTTTCAGATCATGTACGGCGAAGGTATCAATGTGATCGGCGAGATCGTCGATTATGGTGTGAAGATGGGCTTGGTTGATAAAGCTGGTGCCTGGTACAGCTACAAAGGCGACAAAATTGGCCAGGGCAAGGCCAATGCTACCAAGTTTCTACGAGAGAACCCGGATCTCCGCAATGAGATTGAAGGGCAGTTGCGCGAGCAACTACTGGGTGACCTCACTCCAGCCAGCCCGGAAGTGGCTGTGGAACTGCCGGAAGAGTAAGTGTCTTTTTCCAGGGCGGAGTCCTCCGCCGATCCGGCTCAAGCGCTCTTCGGTGCGGCGCTTGAGTTACTTACCCGCCGCGAACACTCCCAACTCGAACTGAGGCGGAAGCTGGCGGGTAAGTTCTCCGATGCCGATTTCGAAGCGCTGTTCGAGCGCCTGCAAGATCTCAACTACCAGTCCGACCAGCGTTTTGCGGAAGTCTTTGCGCGCTCTCGTGTCCTGCGTGGTCAGGGACCGGTGCGTATTCGCCAGGAACTGCAGCAACGAGGGATTACCAGTGAGCTTCTATCTCACACCCTTGAGAGGCTAGAGGTTGACTGGTTTGCCTTGGCGCAGGAGCAATTGCAGCGCAAATATCACTCGCCAATCAATATGGCACTGCCGCGGGATCAGCAGGCAAAAGAGCGCGCACGTCGCCAGCGCTATTTGGCCTATCGCGGTTTCCCCTCCGATGCCATCCGTTGGGCTCTGGACGAAAAGTAACCGGGCTTATACCCTCATCCATGTCTGAGTTGTGGAGTCCGTTCCGCCGACTCGGGTAACACGATGGTGAGAGAAAAATAATAAGCGCGAGAAACTTTATGATCCTGTCTATTGACCAGGGCACCACAGGCACTACGGCCTTTATTTTCGATAGTAGTGGTGCGCTGGTGGGCCGCAGCTATTCGGAAATTCCCAATTACTACCCCGAGCCCGGCTGGGTTGAGCAAGATGCCGAAGAGATTTGGCGGGTCACCCAGCGCGTATGCGCTGCGGCGCTTCAGCGCGCCGGTATCCGCGCGGCCGATATCAAGGCGGTGGGTATTACCAACCAGAGAGAAACCACGGTTCTGTGGGATCGGCATACGGGTGAACCGGTACACCGGGCGATTGTCTGGCAGTGTCGGCGTTCGGCAGATATCTGTGAAAAATTTGCCGCAGAGGGGAAGTCTGAGTGGTTGCGGGAGCACAGTGGGCTGTTATTGGACGCCTACTTTTCTGCAAGCAAGTTATTGTGGATGTTTCGCGAGCAGCCGGATCTCCTGGCCCGCGCCCGTAGGGGAGAGCTATGTTTTGGCACGATAGACAGCTGGTTAATCTGGAGAATGAGTGGCGCACGCGCACACCTGACCGACCACAGCAATGCCAGCCGCACCTTGCTCTATAACCTGGAACAGCAGAACTGGGACCCGGAACTTCTGGCGCTGTTCGAGTGCCCGGAATCTATTTTGCCTGAGATCAGGCCATCGGCTGGCCACTTTACCGATACCGATCCCCAGGCCTTTGTCGGGATCGGTGCTCCGATTTGCGGGGTGGCCGGCGATCAGCAGGCGGCGCTGTTTGGCCAAGGCTGTACGCACCCCGGCGACATAAAAAATACCTACGGTACGGGCTGCTTTATGCTGGCCTATGCTGGCGACAAGCGGCCCGAGCCGCCCCGTGGGTTACTTGCCACTATTGCCTGTGACGCGCATGGCGCGCCTGCCTATGCGGTTGAGGGTTCGGTTTTTACGGCGGGCTCTGCGATACAGTGGTTGCGCGATGAGATGGGGCTGATCCAGCAGGCGGTTGACTCTGAAATTATCGCGCAGAGCATCCCCCATACCCGGGGTGTCTATTTGGTGCCGGCCTTCAGTGGTTTGGGGGCCCCTCACTGGAATCCTTCGGCGCGGGGTACCTTGTGTGGCCTGAGTCGGGGGGCTGGGCGTGCAGAGGTGGTGCGCGCCACACTCGAATCTATCGCTTATCAAAGTAATGAACTAGTGCGGCTGATGGAAGAGGCGCTGGGGGTTGATATTACCCATATGCGTGTCGATGGCGGCGCCTGTGCGAATAACTTTCTAATGCAATTTCAGGCTGATATTTCTGCCTTGCGCGTGGAGCGTCCCAGACAGGTTGAGTCTACGGCGATAGGTGCAGCGCTGTTGGCGGGCATCGGCAGCGGTATCTGGCATTTTCATCGATTACCGGAGTGCCTGCAGGAGATTGAGCGGGATTTTATGCCGGGGATGCCCGCGGTAAAAAGAGATTCCCTGGTGATGGGCTGGGAGCGGGCCGTTGCGGCCTGCAAGACATTTTGATCGGGACAGCTATCTTTGACTTGGCTTCTGGCACTTGGGGGTGTCTCTATGACGATTTGCGATGAGTTGCAGGCGACGATTGACGCGCTGGTTGATGGGCGTCGTGGGATTCTGGCCGCAGATGAGAGCGGCGCTACTATCGCTAAGCGTTTTTCGGCGGTGGGGCTGGCGTCGACAGAAGAGTGCCGCCGCGATTACCGTGCGGCCTTATTGTCGAGTGAGGGGCTGGGGGACTTTGTCAGTGGGGTGATCCTGTTCGAGGAGACGCTCGGCCAGTGTGATAGTGCTGGTGTGCCACTGCCCGAGCTGGCTGTGGCGCAGGGAATCCTGCCGGGTATTAAAGTCGATAAGGGTAAAGGGCCTCTCCCCGGTGCGCCGGGCGATATGGTGACTTATGGGCTTGATGGTCTTGTGGAGCGATTGCGGGAATACAAGGCGCGGGGCGCGCGATTTGCCAAGTGGCGCGAAGTGTATCCAGTGGGTGCCCACAACCCCACAGCGCTTGGGCTTGCGGCCAATGCGGAAATGCTGGCGCGCTATGCGGCTGTTTGCCAGGCCGAGGGGGTGGTGCCTATCGTTGAGCCGGAAGTCCTTATGGATGGCAACCACAGTATCGAGCGCAGTGCAGGGGTGAATGAACAGGTCTGGCATTCAGTTTTTCATGCCCTCCATCGGCATGGTGTGGTTTTGGAGTTAATACTGCTTAAGCCAAGTATGGTGACTCCGGGGGCAGAATTACCTGGTGCGGAGCCGGAGGAGGTCGCCGAATATACCCTGCGCAGCTTGCGTCGATGCGTGCCTGCTGCTGTGCCCAGCATTAACTTTCTGTCCGGCGGTCAGGGTCCCGAAGAAGCGACAGAGAATCTCAATGCACTCAATCAGCTCAACAACGCCCCCTGGCAGTTAAGTTTTTCCTACGGGCGGGCACTACAGCAGCCCGCGCTGTCGGCGTGGGGAGGCAAGGCAGATAAAGTGGCTGAGGCGCAGAGGGTGTTAGTCAAGCGGGCATGTATGAATCACCTGGCCATGCTGGGTAAGTATCGCGATACCCTTGAGGGTGAGGGCTGAATGAATCCTGAAAAACCAAAAAAAGTGGGGCGTGCCGATGGAATTTGTGACAAGGAATGTAAGCCTGCATTACCGCCGCTGGTGGGTTGAGGGCGCACAGGGGGTGGTGGTGATTTCCCATGGGCTGGGTGAGCACAGCGGCCGCTATAGTGCCCTGGCCGCCCATCTCAACCGGGCTGGATTCAGTGTTTATGTACCTGATCATTACGGCCATGGATTGTCTGAAGGAAAAAGGGGGCACATTGAGGATTTCTCATTCTATTGTGAAGATCTTTATGAGTTCATTTGCCTGGTTAAAAGTGGTAACCCCGGTACGAGCCTGCACTTGTTGGGGCATAGTATGGGCGCGGTGGTTGCCTGTGGCAGTGCCATTCGTTACGGGGCTGTGGACAGTATCATCTTGTCGGCGCCGGGGTTCCGCGGTGCCAGGGAGCCATCGGGTCTGGAATTGAAGTCGGTATTGCTGCTGGCAAAACTGTTTCCGCAGATGGTGCTCTCCAGCAGGATTGACGATCAATGGCTGAGTCGGGATCTGTCCGTGGTTGAAGCTTACCGCGAGGATGAGTTGACTCATCGGGGGGTTTCCCTGCGCTGGTTTGAGACGTTCCTGCGTGAGCGTGAATTTCTTTCCGATAATCTAGAGCGGTTACTGGCCCCTTGCCTGATGCTACTACCGGAATCAGACCGTCTGGTGGATGTTGAGATTAGTCGCGAGTGGTTTGAGCGCATGGGCTCGATGCGTAAAATGCTGCACTGTTTCCCCGAGGCCTATCACGAGCTTTTCAATGAGGTTGAGGAGGGGCGGTTGGCGCGAGATTTACTGCTTGGTCACTTAAATTCGCAAGTGGCGCAGGCGCATCCTGTCGCCTCTGGATAAAAACGCGTGAGTGCCACTCACAGAGCCCAGAAGCTGTGGCGAATGCCGTGAAAAACCCTATGAAGCATTGTATGATACGCGGTCATTTTTGCCCCCTGCATGTTGTGCCAGGGGGAAATAGTGGGGTGAGACATGGATAAGAAGTTACTGAGTCTGTTAGTGTGTCCGGTAAGCAAGGCGCCGCTCGAGTACCATGAAGAGACACAGGAGCTGGTATGCAAAGCCAGCGGTTTAGCCTATCCAATAAAGGATGGGATTCCTGTGATGCTGGAATCCGAAGCGCGTCAGCTGACAGCTGAGGAAAAGCTGGAAAAATAAACCAATGGGTGAACCCAGCGTTTTCTGTCAAATTATCTCGGGCGCGATTTCGGCCGAGAAAATCTACGAGGACGATCTTTGTATCGTTATTGAGGATCGGGCGCCACAAGCCCCGACCCATCTCCTCATTATTCCGCGCAAACCTCTGGTCAATTTGTTCGACGCCAAAAGCGATGACAAAGTCCTGCTCGGCCATCTGATGTGGGTAGCCGCCGAACTGGGCAGAAAGTTGGCGCTAGAGGGGTTTCGACTTGTAGTTAACAATGGTCGGAGCGCGGGACAGACCGTATTTCACCTGCATGTCCATCTGCTGGCTGATCAACACATGCCCGAACAGGGGCTTGCACAGTAGCGGGACAGACGAGGCACCGCGTCATCGGTGCCATTCAATAACTCTCAACTAACGAAGTGGAATTACGCCGGATGAAAAGCGCACAGATTCGCGACGCCTTTCTGAATTACTTTGCCGAACAGGGTCATACCGTGGTGCCGTCGAGCTCTTTGGTGCCGGGCAATGACCCGACCCTGCTGTTCACCAACGCCGGCATGGTGCAATTTAAGGATACCTTTCTCGGCCAGGAGTCTCGCCCCTATAAGCGGGCGGCAAGCTCTCAACGCTGTGTGCGCGCCGGAGGTAAGCACAACGATTTGGAGAATGTCGGTTATACCGCGCGGCACCACACCTTCTTTGAAATGTTGGGTAACTTCAGCTTTGGCGATTACTTTAAGCGAGATGCCATTCGTTTTGCTTGGGATTTCCTCACCAAGGTGTTGAACCTGCCGGAGGAACGTTTGTGGGTAACTGTGCATATCAGTGATGATGAGGCCGCGGATATCTGGCAGAAAGAAGTGGGTGTTAGCCCGGAGCGTTTCTCCCGTCTCGATGAGGACAATTTCTGGCAGATGGGCGATACCGGCCCTTGTGGTCCCAGCTCAGAAATTTTCTATGACCACGGTGAGGACGTACCCGGTGGCCCCCCTGGTTCCGAAAACGATGATCTCGATCGCTATATCGAGATTTGGAACCTGGTATTTATGCAGTACGAGCGCACGGCCGATGGCGAGCTGCACCCGCTGCCCAAACCCTCCGTCGATACTGGTATGGGTCTTGAGCGTATCGCCGCAGTGATGCAGGGCGTGCACTCCAACTATGAAATTGATCTCTTCCAGGCGCTATTGCGAGCGGCCAGCGATATTGTCGGTTGCGATAACCTGGAAGAAAAATCTCTGTGCGTGATTGCAGATCATATCCGCTCCTGCTCTTTCCTTATCGCCGATGGCGTTATGCCTTCAAACGAAGGTCGTGGATTTGTATTGCGCCGAATTATTCGCCGGGCTGTGCGTCACGGACACAAGTTGGGCCATAAAGAAGTATTTTTCTATAAGCTCGTGGGCGCCCTGGCAGTACAGATGGGGGGGGCCTACCCGGAGCTGCGTGAAAAGCAGGCGCTAATCGAAAAGGCTCTGCGCAAAGAGGAAGAGCAATTTGCCAAGACCCTGGATAAGGGCATGGCATTACTGGAGGGCGCACTAGGTTCCCTTGCGGGTAGTGAGATTCCCGGTGAGTTGGTGTTCACCTTGCACGATACTTATGGCTTCCCCACGGACCTGACTCAGGATATTGCCCGCGAGCGCGGTTTATCTTTAGATATGGCCGGCTATGAAGCTGCCATGGAAGCTCAGCGTGAGCGTGCCCGAGCCGCTGGTAAATTTAGGCAGGATTATACCGAGACGCTGGACCTACAGGGGTTTACAGAATTTCTCGGCTATGAAACCACTGAAGCCGAGGGCAAGGTTGTTGCCATCATTAAGGCTGGTGAGCTGGTCGAGCACCTGGACGAGGGTGAAGAAGGGGTAGTGATTTTGGATCGCACACCTTTTTACGCGGAGTCCGGCGGCCAGGTTGGCGACAGTGGTTACTTGATTGCTGGTGCGGGTCGTTTCGAGGTGCGCGATTGCACCAAGCAGGGCGGGCACCACCTGCACACAGGTAAGTTGCTTCAGGGCGTAATTACCGTAGGCGAGCAGCTCACCGCCGAGGTTTCGGCTGCTGTGCGGGAGGCAACGGCCCTCAATCACTCCGCCACTCATTTGTTACATGCGGCCTTGCGTAAAGTGCTCGGTGAGCATGTCACCCAGAAGGGCTCCATGGTGGATTCTGAGCGCTTGCGTTTTGACTTCTCCCATCCGGAAGCGGTTACTACCAAGCAGCTACACGCGATCGAGTCCCTGGTAAACGCGCAAATTCGCGCCAATACATCTGTAGATACCTGCGAAACAGATATCGAATCCGCCAAGGAAATGGGTGCCATGGCACTGTTTGGCGAGAAGTATGGCGATACAGTACGCGTCCTTTCCATGGGGACGGCTGAAGGCGCTGTCTTTTCGGTAGAGCTGTGTGGTGGCACCCATGTACAGCGCACAGGGGATATCGGCCTGCTGCGTATTGTCAGCGAGAGCGGCATTGCCTCCGGCCAGCGCCGTATTGAAGCAGTCACCGGCGCGCATGCGCTGTCCCAGTTCGAGCGCGCTGAACAGCGCCTCGAACATATGGCGGCACTACTCAAGGCGCGCCCCGACACCCTTGTGGAGAAGATGGAACAACTGCTGCTCAACAATCGCAAGCTGGAAAAAGAAGTTGCCCAGCTTAAAACCAAATTGGCGAGCGGCGCTGGTGGCGACCTTACCGCACAGGCGGTGGACATTGCGGGCTTTAAGTTACTGGCGGCCTCTATTGATGGTGCCGATCCCAAATCCCTGCGTGAGCTGGCTGACCAAATGAAGAACAAGTTGGGCAGTGGGGTTGTCTTACTGGCGGCACCGGGTGAAGAGAAAGTTGCACTGGTTGCGGCCGTTACCAAAGACCTTACCGATCGTTTGTCGGCTGGTGACCTGATGCGCTTTGCCGCCGGCAAGATTGGCGGCAAGGGCGGTGGCCGTAGCGATATGGCTCAGGGAGGCGGAACAGATGCCTCTGCTCTGGCGGGTATGTTGCAAGAAGTACCGGCATGGGTTGAGAGCACACTCAAGGGCTGATTTCAATTAAATTGGCGTCATAAATAGTGTGTGAAGTTGATTTCGCCGAAGTTTGGTGATTAAGTGCGCGCCTGCACGATTTCGAGCGGTGCGCGGACTGGGCTTGGAGCTAAGGAAACGCAAAACGTTATGAGTTTGTTCGTGCAGAAATACGGTGGTACTTCCGTGGGCTCCATTGAGCGCATTGAGGCTGTCGCCGACAAGGTTGCCGCATTTCGCGCCAAGGGGCACGGTATGGTTGTGGTGCTTTCCGCCATGAGTGGAGAGACGAACCGTCTGATTGATCTCGCCTATCAGATCCAGGAAAAACCCGACCCCCGCGAACTCGATGTCCTGGTATCCACCGGTGAGCAGGTCACTATCGCACTATTGAGCATGGCTCTGAAGAAGCGAGGCTACGATGCCTGCTCCTATACTGGCGGGCAGGTCAAGATCCTTACGGATAATGCACACACCAAGGCGCGTATCCAGCGCATTGACGTAGAGCGTATGCGCATGGACTTGGACCTCGGCAAAGTGATTGTCGTCGCGGGATTCCAGGGGGTGGATGATGATGGGAATATCACCACCTTGGGGCGTGGCGGCTCAGACACAACGGGAGTGGCCCTCGCAGCCGCGCTCGATGCCACGGAGTGTCAAATTTATACGGATGTTGACGGGGTCTATACCACTGACCCACGGGTGGTGGATAGTGCGCGCCGTATGGATCGGATTACCTTCGAGGAAATGCTGGAAATGGCCAGCCTAGGCTCCAAGGTTCTGCAAATTCGCGCCGTTGAATTTGCCGGTAAGTACAAAGTTCCGTTGCGCGTGCTCTCGACTTTTGAAGAGGGTGAAGGAACCCTGATAAGCCTGGATGAGGAAAATAACGAGATGGAACAGCCTGTCGTATCCGGCATCGCATTCAATCGCGATGAGGCGAAATTAACCATTCGAGGTGTACCGGACACCCCAGGTGTAGCCTGTCGCATCCTCGCACCAGTTGGCAGGGAAAATATCGAAGTAGACGTGATCGTGCAGAATATCAGTGCGGTCGATGGAACTACCGATTTTACTTTTACGGTGCATCGCAATGATTTGAGCAAGGCTCGTGAGGTTTTGGAGCGCGCTTCAGCGGAACTTGGCGCCCGTGAGGTGATCACAGACGACAAGATTGCGAAGGTCTCTATTGTCGGCGTGGGAATGCGTTCCCACGCAAATGTGGCGAGTCGTATGTTTAGTGCGCTGGGTGAAGACAACATCAACATTCAAATGATCACCACCTCTGAGATCAAAATATCGGTGATTATCGATGAGCGCTATCTTGAGCTGGCAGTACGCGCTTTACACAGTGAATTTGAGCTCTCCAAGTGAGAGGGGCGAGAAAAATACTATAACCGGAACGAAGGCGGAAAGAGTCTCCCATTCCGATTCAGTTGCTTGGCATTGCATCCAACCTGTTGAGATTTCGTTCGACTGGTCAATACTGAAGAGTGTGATGGGTAGTTTTTGACCTTTTGTGCACCGCCGCCCGGTTATGATGACCAAATAAGAGCAGCTTTGGGAAACGCCAGCTGCTCTTTATCACAGGATGATCAAGGAGAAGTAGGTAATGTTGATTTTAACCCGCCGAATTGGCGAGACGCTGATGGTTGGCGACAATGTCACGGTTACCGTGCTGGGGGTGAAAGGCAATCAGGTGCGTATTGGCGTGAATGCGCCCAAGGAAGTCGCCGTCCACCGCGAAGAAATTTACCAGCGTATTCAGCGTGAGAAGCAATCCTCTGAGGAGGGTGGCAACGAGTAAATAAATAAATTCAGAAAAGGCCGGCATTCCGGCCTTTTTTATTTTTACTCTGTGCGAGAACCATGCCCCGCATTTGGCGGAAAAGTCTTTTTTTTATACGCCTTGTTTAAAAGGTGTTCACGAAAGTGAAAAAGTACAAAAAGTTATTGATTCCCCATTGATTTTTCCCGAACCGTTGGTATTATGCCGCCCACTTTCAACGAGCAAGCAAATTAGCTTGGTCGGCGGAAAAGACCTCTTTGAGAGGTTGGCTGAAGCTTAATGTTCAGCGAGAAACTTTAAGGTGAGATGGCCGAGTGGCTGAAGGCGCGCCCCTGCTAAGGGCGTATGGGTTAACACTCATCGAGGGTTCGAATCCCTCTCTCACCGCCATACAAAAGGCGATCTCAATGAAAGCCTGAGGCACTTCGAAAAAAACATTTCGAAGTGCTTGCAAAAAGAAGTGTCGACGCTATACTGCGCGCCACTCAAGCAAGGACGGAAACGGCCTTGCAGGGATTCGGAAAGCTCTTTGAGTCACACGGATCGCCGAGAAAAAAGCTGAAAAAAACACTTGATTCAGCGACCAGGATGTGTAAAA
>NZ_JBGMEL010000032.1:0-16417 GCF_041447225.1 Microbulbifer echini
TAAAATGCCTCTTATAATTTAAAAGTGGCACCACTCCCGCGCAGCGGGTTTGTACAACATTTATATAGTGGTCATCAAGACCACTATTTCCTTGTCCACTATTTCTGATGCAAATGTACGCCAACTCACCATATTCTTCTACTAAATCAATGGATTACAGCCATTCGGCACGATAGCCCTAACTAGAAAAACGATCATCGTGATCACTATCCACAATTTTCGCATTCCTTACAACTGGCTGATTTTAAAGCATTCCCTTGCGGTTTTTAGCAACTGAGAAAAATAACCTTCACTGTGATCAAAAACTGGCTGACGATGTGGCAATTCTAGGAACTACTTTTTGGTTAAGCCTTGGGCTGGTAGTACAGCTAGTTAGATTATTTGGTTCTCCCAATACACCCATTCAACGCGCTTAACATCTGTATCACTACCCCAGCCAAATCGCTGCTTATGTCCCCAGTAATCACCGGCAAAGTCTCGGGGCGGCTGGCAAGCTACCAGTCGCTGCTACCTTGGACATACAGCAGCCCGTCCACTTTATTCAGAGCCACCTTTGCGGAGAGAAATTGCCATTAGCTGGGGGCTGCGACATAGCGTGCGAGCTGGCCGTCCTCACCAGCCCAGTCGCCGGTGCCGGTGGCGACTAAGTAGCGGTCGCCATCGCTGACGGAGGCCGGTGGATCATTCTGTATGGTCTGCACTTCCAACGGTAGCAGTGCACCTACTGTATTCAGGGCCTGATTCAGGCTGGCAGCGGGGTTGAGGGTGCCTTCCTGTGCATAGGGTATGCCGCTGTTCGGCGTGTTGCTCTGGGTGTTTTTTTCTGCTTATACCCTAATCTATGCGGTGGGATCTGTGCCGGTGATGTTATGGAGTTGGTTGACTGTGATGGTGAAAGTGTTTGCGGTGGTCTCCATACTCTGACCGATGTCCGATAGCCAGCAAAAAACGGGCTTTAATTGTAAGCCGCGCGGCCATCGAGCCGCACTCTCCCAACCCATTCGATATTCAGCTGACCGCCGCTGCAGTAGGCACTAAGATAGGTCCGTGCTGATTCGCTATGGCTGTCGCCGGCAAAGGTGCCACAGATAGCTATCTCTTTGTCGCTACCGACACCGGTGGCATGGAAGGTAAAAGTCTGGCCGAGGTTGAGGTTGTAGCACTCGACGCTGACATAGTTCAGGGTATCGCCCTCGAGTAATATACGTCGCGTTCTCGCTGGGTGGTTTATGGGTGCGGTCCTTAGCACCCACGCAGGAAGTAGCCGATTTACCAAACCACAGGGCTGGTCTCTTAGCCTCGGCAAAGTTCACGATTTCATTGCCGATCGGCGCCCTACTCTGCCGGCTTAGCCTCACCACATCAGAAATTATCTATTGATGCCAAATAGTCATTTTTCACTCACTTACTCCCAAACTGACTATTATTTAGCCTCCGAATAACCAAGCCATACATTTCTGCCACATAAGTTCTTGACTAGCGCCTTCAGGATCTATATTGTGCGCAACCTCAACGACGCGCTCGTAGCTCAGCTGGATAGAGTACCTGGCTACGAACCAGGCGGTCGGAGGTTCGAATCCTCCCGAGCGCGCCATTTCAAAAGGGCTTGCATTTTCGAGTGCAGGCCCTTTTTTTATTCCAAAATATAAGAGCCCGCGCAAGTCTCATAGAGACAGACACAATCCTACTCTCACATCTGCCTCTTTAGGCCAACTTCACCCTCTGGGCAACCCGTAAACCTCTCATCAGCTACCCTCGCCCTCTTGCCTCTATTAAAAAATTACCGGGAAGTTGAATTGATGGAGCTCGTTCCTTCCTCGAAAAACATTACGGCAAGAAAAGTGTTTTTAAGCGCTCCAATAAACTTTACCCAACAGACACTGAGCAGTTCGCATAAAATTCACTACCGTTTTTACTTCTCACCATCGCACCCTAAAGAGCGTTTTTACATATCCTCCCCTCAGGTATGACCGTGAAACTCGATCCATTCCCCTCCCCATTTTTTTATTCGCATTGAGTCACTGATAATTTCCGAGTAACGTTCCAACCGAGCCCTTAGCAGCTGACTGATAGGACACCACTCCTATCACAGTATCTTATAAGCACATTTTCACCTGTAGCAAATAAGCCTAGTGAAAAGACGATTCGGAAGAATACCCTTCTGTCTGGACCACACAAGGCTCAGATGCCGATTATGCTTACATCAAGAATTATTCACAGACACCTGAAACTACGAGTAACCTGCCGTATCCATGCTTAAAGGTTCTATATTAGCCGTTCTATTTATCGCTGTAGTTTATATTTCTGCCGCTTATGTTTATAACAATCAATTCACTCAGTCCATTACCTTCACCCGAGCGCCCTCTGAACCCGAACTCACAAACAGCCTTGATTACCTAAAAGAAAAAGATACCATCCGCATACTGATCATTGATGGCGGTGGGGTTCGGGGTTTAATCCCACTGTATGTGCTCAAGTACATCGAGAAAAAACTAAAGAAACCGATCACCGAGGTCTTTGACGTCTACAGTGGCGTATCCAGTGGTGCGATCATTGCCAGTGGTATCAACATTCCAGAAGACTTTATTCCCGAACAATATAGAGGCCATAGCTCCGCCACAGAATATTTGATTCAACTCTACAAGGAGGAAAGCGATTACCTATTTTCCTCACCCTGGTATCACGATATTTTGACTGGATGGGGACTTTTTTCCCCCTCTTTTATGGGGGAACGTTTACACGAGGTAATGGAAAAACACTACACTAAATCCCTTTCATTCACGGACTTAAAGAACTATGTCATTATCCCAGCCCTAAACATACACAACGGTGAAGTACACCTGTTCAAAAACCGCGGAGATGCTGTCAGCCAACTGCCCACCAATAGTTTATATCAACTCATTACCGCAGCCGTCAGTGCCGAAACGGCTTACCCTCCAGTTGCGTTTAAAGTACCCGGAAAATCCCATCAGCATAACTACTTCGCGGATGCCGGCCTGGCTATGAATAACCCTACAAGCTTGGTACTGCTTAACATCCTTCGCAGGTTTCCCAACAAAAATTACTATGTACTGATTTTAGGCACAGGGACCCCACCAACAGCCAGTTCCCAACTGGAATACAAAGAACTCAAAAACTGGGGGCGCATCCGTTGGATTCAAGACGCCTTCTTAAATATTCAGAAGTCCATGGATCATCAGCAATTGTATGCACTGGACCTAATCCAATTATTCACCAGCGAAAAACGACTGCAGTACGACTACCTAAACATCGAAGTTGTTGATCCATTTGTTGGAATTTTTGATTATGATGCCCTGGATTCTCTGAGGCTTCACGCGGACAGACTGATTGAAGAAAACAAACCGGTGATTCAAAAAATCATCGATCATCTGAATCAAAGTGATCGACCCGATTAAGCGGCCGGACCAGCAGATAATTACTTTCATTCAACCTGGAATACTGTGGCTCTCAGTCACCAAACACGGCAATAAACTACTTCCAGCATCTACGCCACCGTTAGATAGAATGATTTTTAATTTACTCTAACATCCCGCCACTCGCCTCCCATTTTGATAACGCAGAACAACCGATGAAGTTAGAGGATCTGGTACTTAACCCGTATCCCGTCGTCTTTATTTGGGAGTGTCAATTTTACAGTTGTTAAGAATGGCCTTGAGGAGCTCCCGCCCGCCCTGTCCTCTGCACTTCGATTTCTTTTCGTCGCCATCCCCGCAGTATTTTACATCTCTATTCCCAAGACACCCCCATGAAATGTACTTGGTGTTGGCCTCTTTCTCGGGGCACTAAACTTTAACTACTTTTCTTTGCGATGAAAACCTATGCATCCGCTGGTATTTCTTCTTTGCTTCTCCAGACCAAGCGTTCTTAACTATCTTACTCGGTGCTCTTTTCTTTAAAGAGGCCGTTAACCGGATTCAAATACTCAGTATTCTTATCGCAACATCTGGATATTCACTATTCTTCCTGAATACAGGGGGCAGCGTAAGCGCTTTTGGTCTAATCAAGCTGCTTCAGCATTCATCTGGGCCCTATCAAATCTGATTATGAGACGTACCCATGGCAGCAATTTATTGCATTTTATGGTTTGGATATGCCTGATCCCACCCCTACCACTTTTTGCTCTCTCCTATTTCCTGGAAGCGCAGGATTCGATAGCGCTAATCATTAGGGCAAGTGACACAATCTGGCTGTCACTTGCCTATATGAACTTTATTTCCATGTTGATCGTCTTCGCTATTTGGGGCTGGCTCGCGAGAACGCACTCCGCAGCAACGATCCCCCCCTTTTGCTCTACTCATTCCGGTAATAGGCATCACCACCTCGAGCATTATCCTGGATGAACAATTGCAGACGATTGAAATCGTCGAATTTGCACTGATTATGGCTGGACTGACCTGCAATGCGTTACAAGAAAAATTGGCGAAGCTCGTTAAAAACCTAACACGACTTCTTCATACGCCTCCAAAAATTCCGTGATTCTGTTGACATCCCTTGAACTTAGATAACCTCCACGAGGTTTACGAGGCTGGCTTACATTCATACATTTTTTGCAGCAAAGGATTTCGAAGTAATGACTCCGATTCTGATGTGATCTTTATATAGCCCTTTTAAATCACTCCATTAGTTAATCATTGGCACATAAAAATTGATGCCTAGGTACTTTTTCTGCGAGCATGCTTCTTTACCACGAACACAGTACAAAATTTATGATACAGCACCGCAGGTGCAAGAGCCCTCAAGGAGAGGGCTTTTTGCAAACGATCACATCAGTTCATACTTAAAAGTGTATGGCGCCAGCTGTTCTGCAAGAGAACGTTCAAGGTCAGAGTTTCCTTGCGTAGAGATTCTGGCAATGGTTCCGAGCACCTTATCTTGCTCCACTTTTACATGCTTACCTGCAGGTGAAACATCTACTTTCTGCACCAGCTGCTTGATAATACCTTCAACGCATATACGGATTTCCTCCATCTCCAGTGCAGGCTTGAAGATCTTGCCAACCGCCGTAGTAGGGAGCATTGCTCTTAGTACAATTTTTCTGGGGATAGCCGCGCGCTCAGTGATATTCTCTTTTGCGTAAACGGTAATTTCTTCAAGTAATGCTTTGGCATAAGCATCCATTACAATCTCACCCCCATTGATCGTTAGGGTGCTCATCGCACTATCCGACAGCATTACATAGGCGACAGGAACTTCCCCTGCATGAGGATCAGGAGTCCCTACAGCTGCCGCCATGGCAACGGCAGCATGCTGGCAGAGGACCTCTTCAATCAATTTAGGCTCAATATTATGCCCCCCGCGCACGATCAGTTCTTTTTTACGACCTGTGAGCCAAAAATATCCATCGTCATCCTGCCGGCCTAAATCTCCGGTATTCAGCCAGCGCCGCCCTTGATCATCGTGTACCCATATTCCCTGATTGTGCTCGGGATTGAGATATCCTCTGAACACATTATCGCCATGAATAAGCAGGCTGCCGATTTCATTTATCTGACTGTATCGAATGAAATTACCCTGCGCATCCAGCTGAACACTTCGCATCATTTGCAACGGCAAGCGCAGTCCAATAGAGCCAACCTTCTTGGTTCCATGTGGCGGAGTGATACTGCTGGCACAGGTACCCTCCGTTAGGCCATAGCCCTCGACAATTTGTACCCCGGTTATTCGTTCAAAAGCATTGAACACTTCAACAGGCATAGGCGCTGCGCCACACAAAGCCATTTGTAGAGAGGAGATATCGCACTGATTTACCGGCTGTTGAAGCAGCTTTGAATAAACAGTGGGGACAGCACTAAAACTATTGACGCGGTAGAACTCAATTATTTTCCAAAAATGACTGAATACGCCTTCGCCGCGGTAGCCTTGTGGCGTCATTAATACTACTTCGCAACCATTGATAAAGGCAGCAAGCCCAGTCACTATTGCCGCGTTCACATGGAATAATGGCAGACCACACAGAATTACCTTTCCCGAACTCATGATGTCCCCCGCCACCAAACCAATACTTTTTGCATTGGCCAGTTCATTCGCGTGAGTATGAGTCGCAATTTTGGGTAAGCCTGTTGTGCCACCCGTGCAGAATAGGGAGGCCACATCGTCACTACGGATGATGCGTTTGAACGTTAAATACGTAGAAGGCTGCTGCTGTATTGCCGACTGAAAATGTACTCGCTTTATTCCTTCCAGTGGCTTCAGTCGCGTGCGATGCTGGAATTGTATCGCTTTAGCTGCAACGCCCTTTAGGCCTTTGGCATGATAGGCTGGATCTACATGTAAGATACTTGTTACTTCGGGCAAATTGCCTAAGATACTTTCAATTTTTTCACAAATATCAGTACCGGGAAAAGGGCTTAGCGTTACGATTGCTTTTGCCTGGCTATGCCGTATTAACTCTTCTATCTGCCTGGATTCCAATAATGGGTTGATCGCCAGTACCTTTGCCGCGGCCTCTGCACCCCAAAGTACATAGTGGGTTTCGGGCAGATTAGGCAAGATAAATGCGACCGTATCGTCCTCTTTAAGCCCGATACTGTTGAATAAATTGGCCGTTTGAGTAATCCGTTCAGCCAGCGTTTGATAGCTGATTTTTACCGGTTTTCTGTAATCCTTCCCCGAGAGAAAATAAGAGATCGCTATTTGCTGAGAATGACGCTTACAGGCAGCCATTAATGCATCAAAAGTATTACCCGTAAATTTCTCAGATAGCGCCTTAAAACGGGAATAATCTTCACCCCCTGGCTGCTTGCCCGTTAACAAGTAGGTTTCCAGGGTTTCGATACCTTCCAAAGTCGAAGTGGACATAATATTACTCCCTGCTGCCATTCAGAATTTGGCAGTATTGAATTATTTTTTATTTCTGAGGCATAGAAAGAAAGTTAATGTGAACCTAGCTGGATTGCAGGGCAAGCCACTCTTGCTCCTCTCCAGGTTCCGGCATTACTGCACCTCCTTCAATGACCCAGCTCGCAGGCACATCGATAAGGTCCACCTCACAACGAGAGGTGGGACAGCCTAAAACCTTAGAGGCTGTTTCGATAAAACCATTTGCTAGGGTTGACTTGATTTTATCGCTACGGCCTGAACGAATGGAACCCAGAACATGAACGATATTCTTTGAACGCAAGTAAACACCCTGACTGAATACAACTTGTACAAATTGTGCGGGCGCACCGGTTACTGTGCAGTGAACTTCCGTAATTTCTGAAACAAGCATCTGTTGCTCAACACTGGACAGTGGTCGCTGGGTGGAGATTGTATAAAGGGGCATCTGTGATCTCTTACAAGTTGATCTGAGTTTTGAAGTGCCCTGAGGCGCATCTGGACGTCACTAAGCGCATCAGCGTTTTCGCGATGTAGCCAATTTGCCGAAGAGGAGGCATTCGCTTGCGATTTGCGCTTAAAAATTCTTTGCTGAGTGATTGGTCGGGCGCTGTAATAACCACCTCATTTTTATTCGTCTCTGCTGTGATGCACCATTGCTCAAGCAATTTGTATAAAAATGGGTGTCGCAACCTGTTCATGGTTCCATCCGGTACGGGGGCCATAAGGGTGGCCACTGATGATGGTTTACCCTCCAAGAATGCTTGATTTACCGGTATCTCCAGCCACACCACCCTGGGGGACACAGATTGGTCCAGGTGATCCTGGTAAGCCCGGCGTATCACTTGCTCCAGCATCTGTTTCTTGGGGCTGCCTAAAGAGCCCTCGACAAAGGAGCACAAAACGATCGGTTTGAAGCGCATTACACATCTCAATAGTTGCATTTTGGAACTAATCTAGCGCAGATAAGTTCCAAAATGCAACTAACCAAAATTTGATATAGGTGTCGCTTCAATAACTTATGGTTATATAGGGGAGCTGTAGCCGCCTTCTGGAAAGTTTTGTTTTGGAACTTGCCTGTGAGACCATGGAGCCTTGGGCAACCGCAGGATGGCTATGAGCGAGAGTAAACCCACTGTTCAATGTGCAATCGAAGAGGCGCTTTCCGTCATCGGCGATCGCTGGAGTCTGCTTGTTATCCGCGATGTATTGAGGGGGGTTAACCGGTTTGACTCATTGCAGGAGAGCTTGCAAATCTCGCGAAATATTCTCACCCAAAGATTAACCACTTTGGAAGACGCTGGCATCCTGGTTAAAACCCCAATCAAACCCGGAGCGCGGCGTATGCTCTATAACGCAACTCCGAAGTGCCTCGCGCTGGTTCCCGTCTTGGTGTCTCTGATTGACTGGAGTACACACTGGTCTGGAAGAGAAGGTGTGCGCTGGTCACGGGTTATTGATAAAAGAACGGGAGAGCCTGTCCGGGTCGATTTGGTCGGTAACGATGGACAGCCGGTATCCCTGCTGGATCTGGATTTGAAATATTAGGTTTGCAACCCAACTAACAAAATCCAACCAAGCCCCCCCTAGGGCGGGCCTTAAAAGCCGTAGAGACTTTACGGGATTGTTCAGAGGTGCCCCAGTTGATAGCGGTTCCTTGTGTAGTCGTTCCGCCTTTGCGCTGCCGGGAAAAACTCCTTCCCCCGGCAGTATCTACTTGCCGCTAGACTAGTGTCTGTCGATCAACGAGTACGCCGGCCACTCCATGCACCTGTTCTGCAAGCACTGCAGTCAACTCTGGGAAATCCAAGATTCCGCCCTTATCCACATACAAGAAATCTTACGGGGCTTTCCCCGCAACAGAGTTAGCGCAAAGCAAATCAAAGCCCTACGACCCCATATAGGCCTCTCCATGATGGCCACTAAGCAATTTGCGAGCCACAAGACGCGAAAGACCGGCCACTGCTTCTTCTGCAGCGCGCACCTGGACACTATCCCCGTCTTAATCAAAAACTGCGGCCGCTGTGGGACTTTGAACCTCGATGCCCCTAAATCTGCACCATAGGCAGCGCCGCCCAACGAGTGGTATACGAGGGTGAACGATAAGCCTGGCGCATCTTCCAGTGCTTGTGTACACCCTCGGCCCCCAGGAACAGGGTACCGCGGCCAAAGTGCCGATTGACCCTATCGAGGGTCTGCATTACCTCCCCGGCGCGTTTCGACTGCCCAAGCGAGAACAAATCGCCCTGCCCCAACGACCGGGGCACCAGCTCTACCAGGCCCACACCGGCCTTCATATAGCGGTGACCCGGCCGGTAAAGCTCGGCTATAGCGCCCTTTGCCAAACCGGCGAGCAGGCGGGAGTCATCGGTAGGGTAAGGACACTGCACTAATACACTGCGGCTGTAATAGTTGGGTTCGTGGGGTGAGGTGTGCAAAAAGACATGCATCGCCGCCACCAAGCAGCCTTGTCCACGCAGCTTTTCTGCCGCCCGGCTGGCATAGAGGCTGACGGCCTGCTGGATTGGCTGCAGCTCGGTTAATTTTTCCCCAAAGGAACGGGTGCAGTAAATCTGTTTCTTCGCCGGCGGCTGCTCTTCCAACCCCAGGCACGGAGTGCCATTTAACTCTTCAATAGTTCGCTCAATATGAATATTGGTATGCCGACGCAGGATCTTGGGATTGGCCCTCGCCAAGTCATAGACGGTTTCGATCCCAAGGTGCCCCAATCGCTTTGCCAACCGTCGACCAACCCCCCACACCTTATCGACCGGCATGCGCTTTTGCAGCCACTGCCATCTATACGGAGTATCCAAGACGCAAACCCCGTGGCATTGGGCGATGTTTTTCGCCGCCCTGTTGGCGAGTTTGGCCAGGGTCTTGCTGGGAGCGATCCCCACACCTACAGGCATACGCACATCCCGCCACAGGGTTGTGCGAATCCGCTGTCCATAGCTCAGCCATTCCTCCTGCAGACCCTGTAGATTAAGGAACATCTCATCAATACTGTAGACCTCCACCTCTGGGCTGAAGCCCTTGAGCGTCTCCATAACCCGATGGGAAATATCCCCGTAGAGCGGGTAATTACTGGAGAAGATAGCCACTTTGTGCCGCCGCAACAAAGGCTCAATCTTGAAGAAAGGCTCCAGATCAGCAATGCCCAGTGCTTTGGCCTCGCTAGAGCGCGCCACCACAAAACCATCGTTATTAGAAAGCACCACCACCGGCCTGCCCCTTAAGTCGGGCCGGAATATCTGCTCACAGCTGGCGTAGCAACTGTTGCAATCTACCAGTGCCAACATTCAACAGGGGCGATGATAGCGAATAGAGGCTTTCACCACGCCTTCCACAATCAGCTCCTGCCCCTCCCAAACGGGTATGGGCGGGTAGCGATCATTGGCCGACAGCAGACGCCCGCGCTGGCGATCCAACACCTTGCAGGAAAGCTGGCCATCCAGGGCCACAACCACCACATCGCCATGCACCGGCTCCAGAGAGCGGTCCACCACCAGTAGGTCGCGATCAAAGATACCCAGCCCCTGCATCGAATCGCCATTAGCGCGGGCCATAAACGTAGCCGCGGGACGAGTGATTAAATGTTGATCGAGACTGAGGCTTTCCTCTTTGTGGTCATCCGCAGGAGAGGGGAAGCCAGCGGCAACACCGTGACTGTAGAGCGTCGCAAGTTTCATAGGGTTTCACCAAACACTGTATATGTATACAGTTTAGAGGTAATGCGCCAATTCCAGCAAGAACGATGACTGACTGGTGGGCCGGCAGGTGTTCCCGTATCGGTCTCATGCACCTACAGCGCCCACACCTGGCGCCGCAGCAGATATCCGCTTTCCAGCGCTCAAACCGGCTTGGCAGTGTCTTAGACTACGACTATGATCCGCGCAGCAAGGGGCGAAACAATGATTCACCCGGCAATGCAATACTGGTACAAAGTAAGCATCTGCAGGTATGGCCGCCGGCCGCACATCGTTTAAAACTACGACCCCACAGCAGCAAGCCCTTCCCACAGAAAGGCAAGGCATTATGGAAATGGGATAAACAGTATGAATTTAGTCATAGCGGCACTGATCATCGCCTCTTATTTTATTAGCATGAGACTGAGCTCCTCCGCGATCGGCCGATTTGGGCAGAGCAGAGCGGTGAAGCCCTATCGACTCAAATATATTTCCAAGACAGTTGGTATTGCCCTGCTGGTTTTTCACTTGGTATTACTCATCAGCGCCCTCGGGTTTGAATATACCCAGGTTTCCATCTTTCTCTCTTCAGTATTCGCAGTCATCGGTGTGGCACTTTTTGCCCAGTGGTCAATATTGAGCAATATCACGGCCAGCTTGATTATTTTCTTTGGCTTTCCCTACAGGGTTGGCGATAAAATTCGGGTTATGGACAAAGATGACGATATCTCTGGCACCATTGAAGAAATCACACTATTTCACGTGCTTATCCGGAGAGGTGAAGAGCTTATTACCTATCCCAATACCTTAATTCTGCAAAAAGGTGTGATTAAAAATCCCAGCAAGAGCACGCCAGAAGCGCCACAAGCATTACAGGAAACCAGTCCGGCGGAGATTCCATAGTCCCGCCGTGCACCGCTCCCCGACCATTTCAGGGTGGGGAGTTCGCCAACGGTCAGTGCCATAACCTATCCTCATAACCCAGAGCGATCTGCAGGCACAGAAAACCCTCCTCACGTCACATCTCCTCTAGGGCGATTTGCTTCAACCGTCTCAATAGTTAAAAATGCGCAAGATTCTTAGAAATTGGCTTTAAGGGACTGCATGACCGATACCCTCAAAGATATACTCCTCTTTGTACAAGAAATGGGCCTAAAAAATGGCCTGTTTGTCATTTTTTTCATCTTTGCGCATTATTTGCTTTTCTGGATGTACAGTGGGCGGCTGAAAGATCGCCAAGTTGAAATTGATCGGCTAGCTGCGGATAATAAAGAGTATCGAGACAGGTTCCTCAAGCTGATGGATAATGCCTTCTCCTATTCTCCACCAACCCGAAAAGCGGCCTCTAAAAAGCCCATTAATGAGAAGGAGTTTGAGTAGTGCTCTACATCTTGCTCGCAATTGCTCTTTTTTTCATTGCCGTGCAGATATATCGGCTGTTAGAGATGAGAAAGCACGATCGGCATCTGTTCGAATTTTGCCAACTGCGGAGGGATACTATCGCGTATCTCTCCAACTCCTATGAGAGCCTCTCCAGAACGGACTATATTGCCCTGAGAAAAATCAATGATGCCCTGAGTAGTATTATTGCCGGATATAAAGCACATAGAACCGTGGTCTTTAACTTTCGCTTATTTACCGAATATTTGGATGAACTCAAAGCATTTGAAAAGAAAGCCGAGAAAATATCCACCAACAACAAAGATATTCAAGACCTACTAAAACGAATCCACTGCTCTATTTTCAAAGCCTTTCTGGCATTTACTCCCCACCTGAAATCAGAACTGGCGTTCTCACTAGTGATCAAACTGATCTCACTGGGTATTAAGGCGGGGCTCAACTCTCTCAAAGACTATTTATTAAGCCTCAAAGAGGCAAAGGTCATGGTAAATACCTTCAAAAGATCCTCCACTCCCTGCTAGCGCATATGGGGCCTAAGGGCCCCACCATCCTCTGCCCCCACTCCCGCCGGTCTCCCTCTTCACGGTTCATAGTCAGCAATATCGATCAAGTACTGGGGGCACAAGGCATCTAGAATCTTTTTACCTAAAGGAGGCAACAGAGATGGCGAGACATAGAGAGAGGTTTGCGCATGTCCTGTACTTTATTGAGGCTAACCTCGATTCGGATCTCGATGTCGACCAGCTCTGCCAGTTTGCCAACTTGTCTAAATACCACTTTCACCGCCAGTGCTCCGCCTTCTTCGGAATGTCAGTGATAGCCCTGGTCAGATTACTAAGACTCAAGCGGGCGGCCTATCAGCTGGCTTACCGGGATAAAAAGGTCGTGGATATAGCACTGGAAAGCGGCTATGAGAGTCATGAGGCCTTCTCGCGGGCCCTCAAAAGATACTTTGGTAAAAGCCCCGCTAAATTTAGACAGAAACCCGACTGGGCACTCTGGCACAAGCACTATGAGCCGATCATGATACTAAGGAGTCAATTGATGGCAACCACCACCAGCTTCGATGTAAAAGTCGTCGAATTTCCCGAGACCCGCCTTGCCGTCATGGAACACCGGGGGCCAGCTCACCTACTGGGCAGCACTATTAATCAGTTTATTCAGTGGCGAAAAGGGCAAGGCCTTTCACCGGATAAAAGCAGGACGTTCAATCTGGTTTACGATGATCCCGCAACCACAGCCTCAGACCAGTTCAGATTTGACGTCTGCTGCACAGTAAACCAACCGGTCAGTGCCAGTATCACCCATGAATATGGCGTCATAAATAAAGTGATCCCTTCGGGAAAATGTGCAGTCATCCAGTACTTGGGCAGTGATGATTCGATTGGAATTGCTGTTCAATACCTGTACCTTCAGTGGCTTGACTCTTCAGGCTTTACCGCCCGAGAATTTCCAATGTTTTTTGAAAGAGTGAAATTTTTCCCCGAAGTCCCAGAGCGCGAAATGATTACAGATATCTACCTGCCCATAGAATAACTTCCCTTGCCTGCCACCCTTAAAGCAATAATAAAAATCACAATACAAAGAGCAAATAAAAAAATAATTTATAACCACTTAAAAAGATAACAAAGCGTAAAACTATCCCACCAGCAAGCACTCTTTATAATATGGAGAAAAGAGTGCAGGCAGCCTCATGAAAACTTGGCATATACCAACGATTATTGTAGTAACAATCACCTTTTTGGTGGTGTTGATATACGTTTACAATAATCGTCTCACCCAGAGCATTCAGTTTAATGCACACCCTGTAACCGAGGAATTTATTGAGAGCAACCAAGCGCTCAAAGATAAAGACACCATTAATATTCTTATCATTGACGGGGGTGGTATTCGCGGTCTTATCCCTCTCTATGTACTCCAACATATAGAACGAGAGGCTGGCAAACCGATCGATGAGCTATTTGATGTTTTTAGTGGTGCATCAATAGGTGCGATTATTGCCACCGGACTCAATGTTCCTCACATACCAACTCACAACTCTGCCACCGAAGGTCAAAACATCCACTCTAAGAGTGACAAGATAATCCAAATCTACAAAGATGAAAGTGAGTATTTATTCTCAGTTCCCTGGTATCACAAAATATTGACAGCTAACGGATTGCTCTCTCCCCGCTTTATTGGCGAGCGCCTGAGCAATGTCATGGAGGAAAATTACACAAAAGAAATGAACTTCACTGATTTGAAAAATTATGTGATTGTACCTTCTCTTAATATTCATACAGGCCAATTAACGCTATTTAAGAACCGCGGCAAGGAAGTAACCAACCTGCCCACCAATACGCTCTACCAACTAGTAACCGCAGCCTCCAGTGCTGAAAGCCTATTCCCACCTGTCGAATTTATGACAAAAGACCAGGATATTCGGCACCGCTACTTTGCCGACGCAGGTATCGATGCAAACAACCCTGCCAGTATCGTACTGCTCGATATTATCAGAGAATTTCCTGGGAAAAACTATTATGTATTGATACTTGGAGCTGGCACCTCTCCATTAAAAACCATGGACGCCAGCTACAAAAAAGTAAAAAACTGGGGAAAAATTAGCTGGACCCAGGATCTTATATCCAACGTACAAAGATCCATGGATAGCCAGCAGCTGTACACTCTGGAAATTGCGAGATCTCTCAGCCCGAAAGGAAAAATCGATTACAACTACCTAAATATAGAAATTAATAATCCATACGTCGCCATATTTGACTACAAATCCGTCGACAAACTAGAGACTCTCGGAGAGAAACTTATCAATGAAAATCAAGCCGAACTTGATCAGGTGCTCAAACATTTGCAACAGGGAAATAAAGGAGGCTCTAAATGATTTCTTGACTCCTCTGGCTTTTTTAGCGGTTCACCATCAAGGGGCGGTAAAGCAACTTACCGTTCTGAATACGATGGTAAAAAACAACACATACTGGGATGAAAATATGGCTTAAAAGTCTAACGAAGAACCATAGTCACTTGTTAGGGCTCGGAGGCGGAGTACCAAACCATTTCCTTTAGCTCTACCCCTGGACAACCGCTCGCTTCCTCTAAGACTCTGAATCCGATCTTTGAATACAAGTTATACGCTGCACTGTTTTTTGAAGATACATTCAAAACTACAGAAGTAAAACCTTGAAATTTAGCATGGCCGAGCAACTCTTTGACTAAGCTTACACCAATACCGCCCTTTTTTATCAGGTTTTACCCACATAGAAACTAGCTCGTACTGCCCTTCTGAATGAACACCACCGACTAATCCGACATCCTCTCCATTACAACGAGCAAGTAAAAATTTAACCCATTTATACCAGAGGCGATTGACTTCCAATTTTCATCAGAAATCTCTTTTGTTTCTGATAGGTGATACCAAATTCATTGGAAGAATCAAGAAGTGACTCCAATCGAATATTTTTTAACGACTCCCAATCACTTTTAGTGAGGGGCACGATATTCATAGTTTTGGAACTCTAACGTCCAGCGCAGGCGCAGCCAGCGCGGAGCATATTTTGTGTTAATGTTTGAGCGTCAGCGAGTAACACAAAAGGTGCGTAGCTTTGGCTGTCGCTCTGCCGCTGATTGTTATGTGAGTTACCCTCGGTCCGCCGGATGGTTTCCCCCATTGTATGTTGGAACACCACCGACTTTGAGGGGATTTACACCCTCCAGGCACACCACATTGAAACCGTATTGAGTAGGATTAGAGCGTCTTTGGTGATGTGTGTAAATACCGCAATTACCGCAGAAATAGTGTTTCGCTGTATTAGTATTGAATTGATAGAGCTTTAAATGTTCCTGCCCTTCTAAGACATTAATGCCATCTAGCGATACTGATGCGGCGATTGCACCTCTCCTGCGGCACAAAGAGCAATCACAACGCCGAAGATCAATAAGACCATCAGGTAGATCCAGTTCAAATTTTACAAAGCCGCAGTGACATGAGGCTAAGTGTTTTAGCTGAATTTTTATTCCATCAATCTCTTTCAGATTTACGCCCATAGCTCTTTCCTTGTACTCACATAAAGCCTCAATAACCGGCGCTCTCTACAGCGTCCGAGCTCATAGATTTTTTATGTGAAATCTCTAGCGGTTTAGCTAAACGCTTGACTATTTCCCAAGCAGAATTCTCCGCAACTTTAAAGTTACCGTCATTAGAAGTTATGGCTATCGCGGCATTGATATCTGGTAAAATTACAAGCAATGCGTACCACATAGTATTTGATCCGTTATGCCAATGAACATTACCAACACCTAACTCTTCCGGTGGACCGATTACCCAGCCATAAGCATAGCTATTAAGATTTGGATGATGTAGACGCTGAAACGATTCTCTTTTGAGGAATGAACTACTCCCTTGTATGCCTTGAAGATGTTCATCAGCATACAACGCTAAATCATTAAGCGATAAATGTATTGTACCAGCAGGTCCAATTATTGGCGTGTTATCATCTTTT
>NZ_JBGMEL010000033.1:0-11529 GCF_041447225.1 Microbulbifer echini
AGCCTACAGCCAGCTGACCTCTCTCGCTATTGCCAAGTGTGTCGGTTGTTATGGGAATCTAGGGGTTTTGTTTATTTGGACGGCTGTTGGCATGGTGGGGTACCTCACCATGCCAACAGTATTCGTTGGCTTGACGCAGCTTAAGTCTTAAAGGCTGCTGTATCCAATCTATCATTGTGGCACTCCTAGTTTTATTGATTAGTCATATAGGTGGAGACACGGAGCAAGGGCATACTTTTCTTATACTTATTATGTTTTTCGTGGTTCTAGCATTCTGTCAGGTGGTGTGATGCCTAGAATTATATCGCTGGTGGAATTTTCAAACTTTCTTCAGCCTTTCCAGTTTACCAATCCGAGTTAGCGGCCCAGCTAAAATGTACGCTCTTGAGCATGGTTTGGTGCATATGACCAAGCATCGCTAGTAAGTTTGGAAGTTCGCTGCGAGTAGTTGCTGCACGAATCTGCTGCTGAATCAGGGTAAAATAGACTCTTTTTGGGGGCAATATTGGCCTGGATAGGATTAAGATCTACATAGACCATACAGGCTATCAGCACTCTTCAATTGTGGTCCCTGCACCTGTCAGTCTGCAAGTGCAGGCATTCACCCAAATAACGTATATCCCAGCTGTATCTTGAGTGGTAAATCTTGACCTGAACACCACTATGAATAGTGGCTGTACTGGGTTCGTAAGATCAGTACGATTCACTCTTATTTATCCCTCAGAATCTCCATAGCCGCATTATGCCCAGGCACACCAGTAACCCCACCTCCCGGATGGCTACCGGAGCCGCAGAGATACAGGCCCTGAATCGGCGTGCGGTAATCCGCATAGCCCATAAAGGGGCGGTTGCTCCACAGTTGGTCTAGTCCCAGGGCACCATGGAAGATATCGCCTCCCATCAAGCCAAACTTGCGCTCTAAATCCAGCGGTGAGTGGATTTGTTGGGCGATGATGGCATCACGGAAATTGGGTGCATAGTTGGTGACGGTATCGATAATGGTCTGAGCTGCCTGCTCACGGTAGTCGTTCCAGCTTTTGCCTTCCGGCAGTTCCGGAGCGAATTGCTGGCAGAACAGGCTGGCGACATGTTGACCCTCGGGGGCTAGGGAAGGATCGATGGTGGAGGGGATCAATATCTCAACAATGGGTTGCTTTGACCAGCCATATTGGGTCGCATCTATATAGGCTTGTTCCAGGTAATCCATGGTGGGACCAATGACGATTCCAGACTTGTGGTGCGGTTGTGCGTGAGTACCAGGCTTGCAGGTAAAGTCTGGCAGCTCAGATAGTGCGACATTCATACGGAAGGTGCCCGAGCCCACTCTAAAACCACGTATACGGCGGCGGAACTCCGGTTCCAGATGTTGTTCGTCAATCATCTGGGAGTAGAGCAGTTTGGGGCCAACATTGGCGATTACTTTGCTGGCAGTAACGGCTTCTCCGTTGCTTAGCCGCACTCCGGTAGCGCGACCACCATCAATCAAAACCTCCTTAACTTCAGCGTCAGTGCGAATAGTGACCCCGAGGTGCTCTGCTTCTTTACGCATGGCCTGAGTGATCGCACCCATACCGCCCATTGCATGGCCCCATGCGCCTTTCTCGCCGTTAACCTCGCCAAATACATGATGCAACAACACATAGGAAGAGCCGGGTGTGCTGGGTGCGGCATAGTTTCCGACGATAGAGTCGAAGGCAAACGCCGCTTTGACATGGTCATTTTCAAACCACGCATCCAACACGCTGGCAGCACTCTTAGTGAATAGATCTAGCGCATCACGACGGGCGGACATGCTGAGCTTTTTCGCTCTCAGACCAAAGCCACCAACGCGAAGTAAATTCGCAAAGCCGCCCCCCACGTTGGGAGGCGCCCGTAGCAGTTCTTCTCGCAAAATGTCAGCCACGGTTTCTAGCATGGCATAAAAGTCAGGTAGGGTGGCTGCGTCCCGTTCCGAGAAACGTGCGACTTCTGCTTGCGTAACTGCAAGATTCTTGTGAAAGGAAAGACTCTCTCTCTCAGAAATAGGGAAGAAGTTTGACTGTGGCCGTAGTTTGATTTCCAGGCCATGCTCGCGTAGCTGAAGGTCTTCGATGATTTTCGGGTTTAGCAGGCTAACAGTATAACTTGCCACAGAATTTCGGAACCCAGGGTGGAACTCTTCCGTTACGGCAGCGCCGCCAACAATGGAGCGGCGCTCAAGAATCGTTACATTTTTCCCCGATTTGGCTAGATAGCAGGCACAGACCAGGCCATTGTGGCCACCGCCAATAATTAAAAAATCCTTCATTATTGTTCTCTGATTGGATAAATATCAGTGCCGATTGTTGTCAAAAAACGCCAAAAAATAAAGGGGGTTAAATATAGCTCTGTCGAAAGGTTTGTTCGCCTTGTCTGTGTCTCTATATTTAAACGATTGGAGGTTTTTGGTACAGGAATTTTGTGTGCTATTAGGTGAGTGAGCTAGAGATACGGAGACTAAATAATAGGTTGAAAAATTTATGGGAGGTTAAGGAAACGTCTATTTTAAAATTAGGGGTATATCAGGGTGTAAATAGTTATGGGGTGTGTGAAATAGGGCGTCTTGTCCTGGGCAAGGTCTAATAAGCGTATTATACATCTGATGAAAACAAGATGCATAAGTAAAGTCAATGTAAAATATTAAAGCCGAGTTGAGCCTTTAAGTGGTTCATGCTGTTTAGTGGCCTCAATTCACTCAGTAGATTTACGGATTCTTATATCATCTTTGAATCCGTCAGTTAGTCCGCCACAAAATGTTCTCTGGAGTGATTGTTATTTCCAGTCCTGATTCTTTCTAAGAAAGATATTGTTGGTGGTGTCAGTTGGATGGTGAAGTGTAAAAGTTAGTTTTCTGGGTTGATATATTTGGTGTGCACTTTTATATGGTGAAAAAGTAGTTTGCCTCATGATTGTGCAGGAATTATGAAAATATAAAAATTTTCTTTTGCGTACTTTTGTTTATGTTTTTTTGTGTTGGGGTTTGTATTTCATTTGTTTGATGGGTTTTGTTATTCGATGTCAAGCTTGCCAGTGGGAAAAGGGGTTGCTGCAGGATTGCTCTAATAAAGGCCGCTTATTGGTCTCCGTGTGCTTTTTTATCTTCCCTGTATAGTAATTTTTTCCGGTCTATACTTTTTCGTTTGTGTGAAATTATTTAATGAATCACTAGGAACCGTGCCAATGAGTGGCGGTCCATAACTCCGTCACTAATGGTCGAGGTGAGGGATACTTCGGCAGAAGATGGACCTATTCAGCAGGGGAAGGACATTGGACAAATTTGAATAACAGGCAAAGATATGATTTTACGAAAGACCAAACTCGCATCTATGATAATGCAACCTGTATTAAACCGCACATTTATGGCTGTGGTATTAGCCGGGTTCAGCTCGAGTGCACTTAGCCATGGTTATGTTGAGGCCGCTGATGATGGGGTTGCATCTGCGCGTGGAACACTGTGCAAATATGCCCTCGACACTGGGGAGATGAATATTGATTGCGGTGCGGTTCAGTGGGAACCGCAAAGTATTGAAGGTAGTGAAGGTTTCCCTGAAAGTGGGCCTGCCGATGGGCAAATTGCCAGTGCCGGAAATAGCGCCTGGTCAGAACTGAATATACAATCTTCTGACCGTTGGGTTAAAAATTATATCAGCTCTGGTTGGCAAACTTTTAAATGGCGTTTTACTGCAAACCACGTATCCCGCGATTGGAAATATTATATTACCAAAGAAAACTGGAATCCGAACGCAGTATTAAACCGTGATCAGTTTGATCTTGACCCTTTTTGTGAAGTCGATGGGAATTATGAGCAGCCACCGGTAAATATGACACACGAATGTCAGGTACCAGATCGTGAGGGTTACCATGTCATTCTTGCGGTGTGGGATGTTGGTGATACTGTAAACGCTTTCTATAACGTAATCGATGTTGAGTTTGATGGTGATAATATTATTAATACTGAGTGGAGGGTTGGAGGCAAAATTAATCCGACACAAGACTTAAATGTTGGCGATAAAGTGTATACCCGTGTATTTGATAGCACCGGAGAAAACGCAGCGTATTCAACGGTTCTGGAAATTACTTCAGATGAACAGGGCATTGCCGAAAACTGGTCTCATGATTTAGCTGTGCTCATTAATCAGGATCAATCCAGTATCCGTGCGGGCGATTATGATGGCAGTAGTAGTTTTGAGCCGCTATACGGTATTAATGATATCCATCTGTTAGAAGGCAGTGGATTGGTAAGCGTTGAAATTGGTTACGAGCTCAGTGCAGACCAAGAGGATGACTCAGCGGATACCAACGATAACGGTTCTGGGGGCTCAGGAGGCACTGGAAATACCGCCTGTGCTGCGTTTGAGCAGCCCTATGCCGGGGAGCCGGGCTACTCTGTCGGTGATGTTGTTGTCTTCGAAGGTGTTGTCTACGAGTCCAACCACGAGCCAAATTGGTGGTCTCCAAACGCAGCCCCAGCCCTGTGGAACGAAACGGCCTGTCAAACGGACGGGAATGACTCGAACAGCGATTCAGACGCTGGCTCTGACGAAAGTACAGCTGGCGAAAGTGGCGGCGGAAACGAGGGTTCGGCAGCCTCCTGCCCCGAGTTTCAGCAGCCTTATGCGGGTGATGGCGGCTATTCGGTTGGAGATCGGGTGACTTTCGAGGGGCAGGTATATACCTCGACCTTCGGTCCGAACTGGTGGTCCCCGACGGCAGCACCCCAATATTGGGAAGAGAGCTCTTGCCAGTAACCGAGATACATTTAAACGCCTCCCGAAGGGGAGGCGCTCTCGGAACAATTTAGGGCAGAGTAATATATGATGTCTTATAAAGCTTATAAATAGTCCCACCTACTAGTCTGTAGCGATCATTTTTAAATAAAATTATCGCTCACTTCACCTGTCATGTCCCAGATAGTGTGCATGAGTATTCCATGCTACATGGAAACAGTCGCCACGCTCGCGTATGTTTTGAAGAATACCTTGTGGTCTATACAAGTTGGTTTAATAATAATCAGCGCTGATAATTGCTAGGATGCTTATGGTAAGCCCTATTTATATTCTGAATGTCCGGCTCAGGAAAAATAGAGTTTTGCATGTTAATACATGCCGTTGGTAAAAAGTATGCGTTGTATTTTAACCGGATTATCTGTGCATAGATAATTCCAACTTAGATGTTGAATACAATGTGATTTCTGTTCATATCTATTTTCTTTAGAGCGTTTATTTTTTCTTTGTGAGGTATGCTAATTGTTTGATTCGTCGGTCCTGTTTCTTGAGTTGATGGTATGAATTACCATGCCGGCAGATATTTCAGAGAGCCAGTTGGTGATTCTATAGAGTACGGATTTGTGTGAATTTTCAGATTCGCGCCACCCACTTTTTTCCATGGATGCGAGAGTGGCATAGAGCAATAATTTACCTTCAACTCCAAGTTTAGAGCCATATCCATGAATGATATAGTTTGAAGATGTAGTGTTGATTTCTATACTGTAGTTGGCGTCAGCGACTCGGAGGGCTATAGAAATATGATTTGGACGGTTTTCAGTTTTTTCTGAGACAATTGATGTTGAGGTTCCGTCGACCGATAAAGATACCTGTATAGACCCGCTGAATTCTTCAACTTGAAATATAGACCTATTGGCTAGTTGAACTATATCAGATGTAGAAATGTTTGAGTTGGCTAATGAGCGTTGGGCAATAGAGCTCAGAGAGTTTATGTGAGAGCCCTCAAGCACATTGTTTGAGATTTTATCGGCTACGACAATGTTTGAAAAATTAATGAGTAAAATGGATGTCAATGCTGCCGTCTTAGTTTTCATTGGTCTAGAAATTTTTAAAGGGTAAATATACATAAGAGCCTAGTTTGATTGTTGGTGCCTGCTTTGCTCATATTTACATGACGGGATATCTATCCTTTGGGAGGAATGAGGTGGCAGATTGTCGTAGGCTGTATGAAGTAAGGAAGAAATAGGCATGAAAAACATAAAATAATAGAGAGATGGCGAATACTATAATGTAGAGTCCTAAGTCCTAACTGTTGTTTCATAGTTCTTCTTAAAAGAGTGTTTTTTTTAAGGTGTTCATTCGTACCGTTAGGGTTTAAATCAAACTTTGTACGCTTTCCATAGGGTGTGCATGGGATATTGATAGCAATGAGGGTAATGCATGGCGGTTTTCGTTTTAGTACATGGTGCCTGGCAAGGTGGTTGGTGTTGGAAGCGAGTAGCAGAACTTCTGCGCGAATCTGGTCATGAAGTATTTACTCCGACCTTAACTGGCCTAGGCGAGCGGGCACATCTCCTGAATAGTAAGATCGATGTGGATACACATATTCAGGATATTCTTGGAGTGATTGAGTGCGAAGAGCTGTCTGATATCACTTTGTGCGGTCATAGCTATGGGGGGATGGTAATTACTGGCGTCGCTGACAAAGTACCTGAACATATTCGCTCTCTTGTTTATCTCGATGCCTTAGTGCCAGAAAATGGACAGAGCGCGCTAGATCTCCTACCTACGGAAACGACTTCCAGTTTTCTGGAGAGTGCCAGAACTACAGGTGCAGGATTTCGAGTGGCACCCGGTCGCGCTGGAAATTTTGGGGTCAATATACAAGATCAGGCATGGGTAGATCGGCGTTGCGTAGATCAACCTCTCAAGACTTTTGAGCAGGCAATATATTTAGAGGGGGCGTGGAATCAGATACCCAGGCATGTATACATCTACGCTACGGGGTGGGATCCAGGAATTGGAGAGCAGTTTTTCGATCAGGCCCAACGGGAGGCGGGGTGGGAAGCGATAACTATGCAATGTGGGCATGATGTGATGATAGATAAACCTCAAGAACTAACACAGATTTTGATGGCTTCTATATAATTTTAGATTTAGGGGTATGGAAGTATCTATTTATATGGTTGTAACGCAGAAAAGGGTGTAAATGATTCATGAAAGAATTAATTCTGACATCGATGATTAGCTGCCCCGTGTGTAATCACTGCCAAGAGGAAGCTATGCCGGTTGATGCTTGTCAGTGGTTCTACCAGTGCAAGTGCTGTGGGAAATTGTTAACGCCTAAGAAGGGGGATTGCTGTGTATTTTGTTCCTATGGAACGGTCTCGTGCCCACCGGTACAGCAGGGTGGGGGAACCTGTTGCTCACCTTAGTGGTTAGTGGAGGAGAAAAATATTTTTTCCTAACATTTCCATAGAGGATTTCTGAGCTCTAATTTCCGTCGTAAGGATGTTACTTGTTTGGTTTTTAAATACTATGATGAGTACGGGATATTTTTCAGAGTTAGTGTTTGTCGGTACGCTTTCAGTCTTTGTAAGTGTTCAGATGATGGGTTTTTCGCAGCCTATAAAAGCGCCTAAAGACTTTGAAGGTCATCATTGCTATTTAGTATGATGTATCAACTCATAGGTATTAACTTTATTAGTAATCTATGTGGTATTAAACTGCGCTACTGAAATTCTATTGAAGGGCCAGTTTACGGAGTTGGCTATGAAGGTTCTTTGATGGCTAGTGTTGCTACTAACCTATTCTTTAGTTGGGATAGACTATGACTGGAATAAATGGCAGGAACAGTGTAACCCAGAAGAGCGAACGCAGCTGGAGCTGAATAAGTGCGCCCACCAACAGTTTCTACTCAGCGATAGTGAGCTAAACGATACTTACAAATTTATTTTGAGGTCTCTTAGGCCGGAACAACAGCAACAATTACGTGCAGAGCAGGGTCTATGGCTTAAGACTCGTGACTCAAAGTGCCGTGCTCAGGCTGATGATGAAGCTGCAGGAGGGTCTATTTGGCCTATGCTGTATGAATTGTGTCGAGCTAGCGTAACGCGGCATCGAACGCAGGAATTGCGTGACTGGAAACCATAGCAATAATCACGAAATTTTTTTGGTAATAGTATTTTCTAAATCATTTTTTCGTCTGTTGTGCGGCTGGAGTGCCTTTTTAAAAGTGTGACTTTATGAAAGCTATTTTGATGATCTACTGGTTTGCTATTACTACTCTCCCACAAGATTGCCCTAAGGTTTCCTCTGACCTGATGACGGTGGTTGGGCCTCATATCGAGTAACTACGGGGGAGTATACTGTGTAGTGCAACCCTTTCAGCAAATTCAGGAGATAAAGAGGTAATCCTTTATAGCGTGGGTGGATCTTGTATTGGGCAGGATCAGCCTTCTGGGAGTTGTGGGAACATAGTTGTAAATTATTTAGCGGCTGCTGTTGATTCTAAGCCAATTAAATCGTTTAAATATAGTGGGTTTTTAGTAAGTGATTTAAAGTTAGATGGGGACTTAATTCAGCTAAGAGGTAAAAAACTTGGCAAGGACGATCCAAGCTGCTGCCCAAGTATTGATGCAGAATCAACCATAAAGATTTCTAAGAATGGCTTTATTCCTCAGTAAATCCAGGGTAATAAATTACTCTTTTAGTCTGCTAATATTAAATGATCGGATTGGATTATTTGTGAGTAGATAGCTGAATTTGCGAGTCGAATTGGTTGCCTCTTTCATTAATATTCCGAGGAAAGCGTTAAAGTGTGAAGCGTCTCGCAGTTTAACTCTAATAGATAGCCATTTGTGTTTATCTCTTTCCTGAGGTGTCCAAACTCGCGCAGGGGTCTTTTGGTATATTTCTCATGCTCAGTGTGGCTTGATCAGCGCTCCTCAGGTTGAAGATTAGCTTTTTCAGGTTGTAGATCCTCTGGGGGAAGTGCTTATGTTTCCAGCCATACGGATATCCGGCCCTACTAGGGAGTTGAGCCTGAGGCAAGTATTACATTCTATTTTTTGGGTTTTTTGTATTGGATTTTTTCAATTTTAGTTGATCCTAGGTAAGACTGGTATATGATAGTATGGCCCTATATAAGGTAAATATCGTTTCGTGTTTGGTATGTTTTTTGGATTTCCTTCTTAGGTTTCAATGATTGGTAATCATGTTTAAATACGGTTTAACTGCACTGTTAATTTTTGCATTGGCCTCGTGTGACAAGTCTGCTGAGATATCTCGTGATGATACGCTTAGTCCTCATATTGTCTCTGATGGAGTTCAAGAAGATTTTGTGACGCATCAAGATAACCCATTGGAGCTCGATGGGCCCAATGATACTGCTGAAAGTGATGCTTTAGTCGAGCAAGCTGTTGCTGAGAGCACCGCAGTAGCAGCGGGGGGGGAGGGTGAGCCCACTCAGTCAGTGAGCCGTAAACCTATAGATATTAGTGCGGCCTTTGATGAAGAATCTGTTTCTGGAGATGGGTATGATTTCTCCAGAAAAGATACTCTTCCAGACCTTTTTGATCCGAAGGAGAAGGAGAACGGGGTCTCTTTTAAGGGTAAATTAATCAATGATCCAGCAAATCCAGATTACTTCGACTCTGTAGAGGGTGCGGAATTTTCTGTAGAGGTTAAAACCCGATAACACTATACAGTTTATGTTGTGCTAATTTATCGGTTGGTTTCTGGTAATATATAAGTCAAATTCCTAGGGCCGATTATAGGGCGTATAAACAGAGAGTTTTTGGGGGGCTCTACCATCTTTTATTGATCAATTTACGTGATACGTTTCCAGAAGTTGTCCTGCTCCAACACTCCTGTTTTTAATATAAATCTATGGTAATTTTATAACTTGCTATGCGCGGTTTTTTGAAGCTTAGCTTGAGTAGTGGACGAGAAATAAAGAACTTGTAACAAGGAAGATCTATATAATGTCAGGGGATTATCCAGCGAGAATTAAGCAGTTGCCTTTGTATGATGGCCGATTTGATGCCTATAGGTTAGAGGCAGAGGGCAGCGATGTACTTTTTGCTTCTTATCCAGCAGGCACTTCTATACCGGCCCATACCCATGAGACAGATAATTACGTCGTGATTACTAAGGGAGAATTGATTCTTAGTATCAATGAGAACGTACGACGGTTTGGGGTCGGTGATTGGTACCATGTGCCTGCAGATATTGAGCACTCGGCCCATTTTGAAGTCGATACGGATGAAATTGAATTCTGGTTTGATCCAAGTGAGAAACCTTAAGTGATTATAAGATTTCCTTTTTATGATATGGTTTGTCAAGCTCGGTGAACCCTAAGCTCCAATAATAAAAAAACCAATAAAATACGGTTAATGCAAAGGCTATATCACAGGCCTGTATCGATACTCTATTACTCGGTTTACGCCTCAAAAGGATTTGATAGCGTGAATACAATTTTTCATGACTCTAATGGAGATAGACAGTTTTGCTGCGAGTAATTCCCAGGCATGAATAACACCTGGACACAGGTGAAACTCGGTACTGACATCGACGTTGATTAGTAAGCGCCCGTACTGGCTGTTTTCATCTCGGAATATATCCAGCTCCGCTACCTCAAGATACGCTGCTGCAAATCTTCAGCGTTATGTAAGTGTGCCGGTGCTACAACAGAGTTTATGTTGCTTTTGCCCACGGCATCTCTAAGGTATGCCTGTCATGTGGTAAGCTTGTCAACGCTACTCCAGAGCACATAGGGTACAAGATTGGAGTCCTCAGTAATATTTCTGTCGTCGAACATTGGATAGATCAGAATTTGTCTGGTTAATATGGTCTGCGCTACCGCCGTCCGCCGCCTGTACTATCGCCGATTACCGTGAGCCGTTTTGGATTGACTCCCTGCGATTCGGCATTCTTAGATAGCCAATTTAGTGCTGAATAGTAGTCTTCAAAAGGGAGTAGGGATGGAGGGGTACTCTGGCGTTTTGCAATATCCCACCGTATCTGCAAGCTTTTCCATTGACAACTTTCACCAGGACGCTTTGTATCGATAAGTCCTCTGGTCTTGGTTGCTCGCGGAAAAGCGCTCCTAATACTCTCTCTCCAACTTCGCATCTTGTCATTGCATCACCCACAGTAATTGGCTCAATAGATTCCAATAGAGCGCTGAGTTTTGTTAGGGGTTGGATGAGCTGGAGGGCGGCCGAAAAAACCATAGTCCATCCGTAATTTATAATCTGGAGTTGGCTACCGATCTTGTTGCGAAATAGGCATATACTGGGCGCCTATAGCTTCACATATGTTTTCGTACACTGCATTGTAAATGAGGGCTGAATCTCCGTGCTTCAGTGGTTGGTACGGCCTTGGTATGACGCGAATCCGCCAGTAAAGTGGCGCTAATAAAAATTCCTAGTCATATTCAAGGGTTATTGTTTATTGGTAGTGTCATTGTGCTGAAAATAATTTCCCCTAAGTGGTTTTTTCTCTGATGGGATTAATAGATTTCGTGGTTCGGGGAGGCATTAGCCGGACAGCAGCTGAAAATATAGATTGCGGTTTAGTGTCCAATTTATTGGTGCATCCTGAAATATGCATGAACTGTGGAATGGTTAATTAGCGTTAAGGGTCTGTTTATACCATGGAGAATTAGTGTAATTTTCTTTCTGGGGTAATAGTGCTTATTATTCGAGCCCAAGATGAATATCCTAGATTCCCATAACAACCGACACACTTGGCAATAGCGAGAGAGGTCAGCTGGCTGTAGGCT
>NZ_JBGMEL010000034.1:0-10403 GCF_041447225.1 Microbulbifer echini
CGTATTCACTGTGCCCAAGGTATCCGCCGCAGAGATCAATCAGGGCGAAAGCCTCACCTGGGTGGTTACCTCCAGCGCATTCGATAGTAACGCCGCGACCGCCGCCACCGGTGATATCACCGGCCCCACCGCTTTTGCCGCAGAGGTCGCCGGGGCCGGTGCTGCCAGCCTCGCGGTCAAGTTTACCGGCGTACCGGGCACCGTGAAGGCCTAGGTGAAGCATGGATCTGGACCAACGAGCCGCAGAGCGCGCGTTTCGCAAATGGGGCAAGCCCGCTACCTATGGCGATGGTAGCGGTGAGCCTATCGATTGCAAGGTGATCATTGAGCAGGAGATCGATGACTTCGATGAGGATGAGCGCGTGCGGGTACCGCGTGTTGAATTGAGTCTGCTGGTGAGTGAGGTGGGGGCTTATAACGCAGAAGCGGTGATTACCCTTGGTGGTGTGGCGTATCAGGTGCGCAAGCGGCTGGCGGATGATGGGGTTGTTTGGCGAGTGTTGGTGGATACTTAGCCTAAACCGACAAGTCAGCAGAGGATTTATGGTCACCGTGACTGTTATTTTCTGGGATTGCCCAAGTTGACGAATAAAACCTTCAAAATCAATGGGTTGAGAGAGCGGTGAAAATTGTGGATAGTGGTCAAGATGACCACTTTTATAGATAGGCCGATGGTACTAGATGACCGTAATCTATTGATTTAGTAGAAGAAGACGGCGTGTTGTCGTAAATTTGTATCAGAAATAGTGGTCAAAGAAATAGTAGTCATGATGACCACTATATAAATGTTAAGCAAAATAGAGATGCGAGAATACTTTAGAATTTTATCGTCCATTTCAATTACATTGATACTGATGGCGGTGTTGGCGTCATTGTTGTCAGGAGTAATTGCGATAATGGCTGCAAGCCAAAATGTGCTTAGAGCATTTATGTTTCCTTTTGTGGTTTCATGGATAGGGTTCTTGATGTTTGGCGTAATCGGATCTGCATTATGGGCATTGATATTCAATTATTCTGATTTTTGGAAAGTTTCAAAAATGATAAGACAGTCTGCGGCAGCACTAATTTCTATGTTCGTAACTTTATCAATTTTTTGCCTGTTTTCCGGTTTAAGCTCTGATAGCAAAGCTATCGAATACTTTGTTGCGCCATATTTATTGGTGGTGGTTGTCTTCCCTGTGGTGCTCGCTAGTATTTTTATCTACAAATTTCTATATGTTAAAGGCGGTTCGTAAAAAATTTAAAATCGCAACTTTAGTGGATACCGTTGTAAAATGTGAGCAAGACGGAGAGTGTGTACTAAGTATTGCTTAACAAGGCCGGGCAATTTACTCCGGGCCTACGGCCCTCCGTGGGACAGCTTACCTTGTGCACGTTTTGCACGGGTCGCTGTGCTCCCATTTTCGCGCAAAACACGCACAAGGTAAGCTGCCCCTGCCGGCGGCGTTAGTCAGAATAAAGCGTGAAAGAAGTATTAATCTTAATATTGGTTTTTGTGTCGAGTACAGTTATGGCAGAGTCAATACCCGAGGGCGCAGATCTGGACGTCCGATCTGAAATCGGCCACCCACCCTCTATAGAAAGCTTGCACTTTAATTTGCAGGGTGCAGGAGAAGAAGGTGTTTACATCCTTTCTGTTTATGAAGGTCTTGAATATTATCTTGGCTCTGAGTCATTTGATGGACTAGAAGAAAGGTTTTCCGCAATTGATGGCGTATCCGGTGCTGAGCACGCGGATCGAGAAATTTTCGTGGTTTATTCACAATCACTGCCATTAGACGATCTGCGTAGCAAGCTCTGGGCAGTGCTCCTGTCGGCAGCTAGCGAGTCATTCCCGGGTGCCTAACAAAGCCGGGCAGATAGCTCCGGGCCTTCGGCCCTCTGCGGGACAGCTTACCTTGCACACCTTTTTCACTGGTCGCTACGCTCCCATTTTCGCGCAAAATGCGCACAAGGTAAGCTGCCCCTGCCGGCAGCGTTATGATTTTTTATGCCTAGAAAGATACACAGAATAGGATTAAGGCACTACGGAGCTAAGACGGTTGAGTTAAATGATTCCGTAGATTGGGAGTCAGTGGTAACCGAAATTTTCATCGGTTTTCTGCTTGGAGTCTTCGCTTATATGGGGTATGTAGGTGGAATTCTATTGCTCTTTGTCCCGTGCTTCATCGGATCAGTTATATGCTTCTACGCAGTGCTAAGAAGTGCGGTGTTGTATTTCTGTAAAAAATCGAAAAAGAAGCGTGTTGATGGCCCAAAATCATAACAAGCGGCTCAAGTACGCAGGCTGCGCCTGCCGGACTCGCTGCTTAGCCGAGCGTTATGTGTAATTAGAAGATGGATATACCTTTAAATGCCATTGGCAAAATTGAGGCTGGCGACAACAAAGGCTGGCAAGTAAAAGTAGAGCCATGTGCAACTGATTCAGAGAATTGTCTTGTTTTAATTTCTCGTGACTTCAGCAACCCAGAAGCAGAAGGCTACGACGACTGGGTAGAGGACTACGAATCATTAAAGCAATATTTTAAAGAGTCAAAGTGGTTAATATCATGGGCATAAATAAAATCACACATAACCAGTTGCAGCACGTTAGCCCACTGCGTGGGCTCGGACTTTCGCTGCTATGCAGCTCAAGCCCGTGTGCAAGGCGTTATGCATAAAAATGGACTATCGAAGACAACAAATTGAAGAGTTGAATTTGGGTGAACGCTGGTTGGGTGCTGAGCACGCCCAGAGTGCATATGATTTTGCGTTAAAGTACAGCGCTACAGATCGATATGGTCTGAATACTGATACAGTATCTTCTATTGACAGATTAGAAATTGAGAGTGCTTCGGTTGCCAAGAACTGGCTTTCTGACAGATTGGATTCCGTAGGGTCGGTTCAAGTCGTGCTTAATGAAAATGAAGTTTTTGTCGTTCAAAGTGACCGGTTCTTGGAGTCATGGCAGGATATATTTATGCCTGCACGAGATGATGCAATGATCATTCACAACAACTCTAAAATCATCGTGTTCTACTGTCACGAGGACGAGTTAGAGATTGGGGTGCGAAATACATAACCAGCATAGGCAATTCGCCCCTGCGGGGCCGGACGCCTTTTCTGCGGCTTTGCCGCTCCAAAGTCGCCGTTGCTATGGGCGTTATGAGATTAAGATGAAACGAATACTTTGCGTACTTTTAGGATTGCTTTCAGTAGGATCGTTAGCATCTCCACCAATTACAGAGCAAGTGCTGACACGAGAGAATGTACGTAAGCTCGGATTCTCGGTCACTGTAGAAGTTTCCCCCGAAGCCACATCGGTAAAGATCGTTGGCCCAAAAAGTATAAATGGAAATTGTTATCCCGGTCGTAGTGGTAATGCACTAATGGATAAAGCGGGAAACGAGCTGACAACGTATGTTACTCAGCTTACAAGCAGTCAAGTTGCACCTGTTGCATTTGGCTATTACACCAGTAACGAAACAAATATGAGTGTTTGGCTAGACTATTTTTGTCCTCCCGATCAGGCCAAGAATAGCAGGCGCTTTGTGGTGCCTTCGGTAGCTGAATATCTCATAACAAGTTTAGGTAGTGGACAGTAAACTGCCGCTGCTAAAGGCGTTATGCAATCCGAGATTTATAGTATGAAGAATTTTCTTATATCTTTGTTGTTGGTCTTGCCAAGCGGTGTGAACGGCGAAGAGTATAGTTGTTTAGATTTGATTGGTACGTGGATTACTAGCAACTATGAATATTCGATTGCAATACAGAAGCAATCCGAAACTACCTATTATAAAGATGGTACGTTCAAAAGTGTTTTCACCTTTACAGGAAATAATGTAACAAAGAGTCAGGTTGAAAGCGGTACTTGGAGCTGCACGGGCGATTTCGTTACTAAAAATACTCATATCGTAAAGGGGGTAACGGTTGACTATACCGAAGTGTACGAAAATATTGTTCTTAATAGCTCTTATCGAAAGTACGCGACTTCACTTATGAACTGTGATGTTGTAAAGGGTGATTGTAAAGGAAAGGTTTACGAGGCAACTAAAAAGTAAAATGCATAACAAGGCAATTAACGTTGCCACTTGCTGTGCAAGTGGCCGGACCTCCGCAAGCTACGCTTGCTCCGGCCCGTTATCGCGGCGTTAAGTTTCCAAGGAGGCTCAGTGTATAACAATATTGAAGAAGCAATGCTTGGACTTTCGGTTTGGAAAAAGCACCTTAGGACTTCGGTAAGCCCAATCTCAAAAAATATTGCATGCAAACCAACATTTGATGCTGATTATTACCGAGAGTCTGTTCTCTATCGATTTGTGGAGCTAACTGAATCTGCTTATACGCTCTATAAAGCAAATTTACTTGTTGGTGCAATTACTACTGCTAGAGCGGCTCAAGAAACGCTTGCAGTTGCTTGGTTTATAAATTCGAAGTTGGAACACTTAACGAAAACTAAAGATCTTTCTCACTTTAGTGGGATAATGCGAAGGCTGATTGTTGGGTGGTCCAATGACGAAGAGTTTCCCGAGAAAATCAATGTATTCAAATGCATTGATTCTGTTGATAAGGCACTCGAAGGGAAATTTAGAATACACTATGAAATGTTGTGTGAATATGCCCATCCAAATTACAGTGGTACTTTTGGTGCGTATGGACAGCCCAATCATGAAACGCTCGAAGTCACGCTGGGATGCTACCCTAGGTCCGAAGAAACTCTTAAAGGGCATATAGAATCAACATTGGTAATTTGTATATCTCTATTGGAATCAATCCAAGAAAAGTATGAATCTGTTATAAGTTCAGCATTAGATGTTTGTTACGAACTTCACCAAGAAGGAAAGCTAAAGGAGAAAATGCAATGAAACTTAACAAACAAAGGCAGTGGATAAACCACTGCTTTGGGCGTTAGCAGTAAGACTTCCCCACGTTTAGTAGACACCCTGTATAGTTAGGTTTCGGCCTAACACGGAGGTGTATCATGGCGAAGAAGAAAGCTCAGGCTTATACGGAAGAGTTTCGTAGAGAGGCAGTAAAGAGGGCTGAGAAGCCTGGAGTAACAACTGCTTCTGTGGCTCGTGAACTGGGTGTTAGCGCACAGCAGATCTATAACTGGCGCCGGCAATTTAATCGATTGTCAGATAAGCAGTTCAATAGCTTGGATGGCGTCGACTATTCCAAGCAAGAAAGTGCAGAAGTCCGCAGGCTCAAGAAGGAGCTACAGGAAGCTCGTCAGGAGGTTGAGTTCCTAAAAAAGGCAGCTGCGTACTTTGCGAACCACCAAGAGTAAAGTACGCACTGATACAGGAGCATGTAGGGTTATTCCCGGTTAGCTTGATGTGTCGGTGTTTAGAGGTCTCAAGATCGGGCTATTATCGGTGGCTTGTTAGACTGGCTTCTCTTAGAGCTGTTAGGAAGCTACGAGTAACTGAGAAGGTGCGAGATACCTTTGCCGAGTTTAAAGGACGTTACGGAGCGCCCAGAATTGCTCGAGAGCTTCAAGAGGGCGGTGAGCCGTGCTCTCGGAACTATATCGCTGCGCTTATGCGGCAGGAGCATATTAAGGCCAGAAACGGCAAAGGCTTTCGATATAGCAAGCCAGTTGAAGCGAACATCCATGTTGCCGCCAATCTGCTTAAACGCTGTTTTGATGTAGACCGGCCAAACTGTCGCTGGACCAGTGATATTACGTACATATGGGTTCGTGACCGCTGGTTGTACCTCGCGGTGGTAATGGATCTCTACTCGCGACGTATCATAGGTTGGGCATTCGATTCTCAGATGACGGATGAATTGACCCGCCGAGCACTGAAAATGGCTTTAAGTCAGCGTCAAGCCAAGCCTGGATTGATTGTGCATTCTGATAGAGGCGTACAATACCGATCTCAGCGATATCAGGATCTCTTATCTGAGAATCACTGTAAGCCGAGTATGAGTCGCCAGGCTAATTGCTGGGACAATGCAGCAATGGAGTCCTTCTTCAGTCGCCTTAAAGTTGAACTGGTGTACGCAGCACCATTCTTAAATGAAGAAGAAGCGAAATCCGAGGTTTTTGAATACATCGAGGTTTTCTACAATAGAACCCGTAGGCACTCTGCACTGGGTTATGTGAGTCCAGCAGAGTATGAGCGCAAATGCGCATAGTTAGAGTGTCTACTTTTTGTGGGTAAGACCAGTGTCCCACTAGTGAAACGTATGAAATTTGAAATAGATTTATCAAAAGGACTGGGCGAACTGAAATTTGGAATGAGTCCAAATGAAGTTGAGAGTATTCTTGGCTCTGATCAATGTTTCGAAGAGTGGATGGGAGGGAATCTTGAGGCGTACTATCTCTACAAAGGCTTAATTATAGGATTTTGTGGTGGCGAATCAGAGGAACCAGATACAAATTCAAAAGTTTGCATATTTACTGTAAAACCAACTCATAGCCTAATTCTGTGCGGCATTGATATTTCTCATCTTGATCGAGATGAAATTATTATCATTCTAGATTCCATTGGTATATCTCATAAAGTTCTTGATAATGGCATTGTGCAAAGTGAATCAGGTAAATTACAGATTAACTTCACCGTTGATGGTATGCTGGACGAACTGTATTTTGAGCAGCATTAAACACATAACAAAAAAATGAACACGGACTCAACTCCGTTCCAGCATTTTTGTGGCGCTTCGCTTTATGCCACAAAAATACTTCCACTCCGTTGAGCCGGTTATTTAGGCGTTATAAAACAGAGCAGTAAATGGATAGTCATCAGAGTTACACAATATGCCTACCTGATTGGGAGAACGTATTGCCAAGGCTTTGTTCAATAATTGAAGCTCCATATCAAACAGGTGATTTTGAGTCGTTCGAAGCCGAGTTTGTAGCATCAGAGAAGAATGAATCTATTTGGCTGGTGACTGGGCGTTCTGGGTGTAAGCTGTCAATCAGGCTAGAAAAGTATGAAGGCTATCAATTTGGTACATTAAGTGGTGCTGGCCATAAATTTTTTTCTGGATCCTTTCTTTTATGGGAATCATATCTTGCCCAAGGTGGCAATCCAGATGCGCAGGAGCAGCCCAGAAAATGATTTACAACAAAGTGCAGCACAACGCAGCTAACGCTGCTCGGACAGCCTACACTGTGTTTCGGCTGCCTGTGTGCACGGCGTTAGAGAGCAATGAAAACTTTGAGTCTAAGCATAGCATGATAAATAAACTTGATAATTCCAATGCAAAGGTTGCAAAGCAAATTTTCACGACATTTCAAAACTCTTATAAAATCGAAGCGCAACTTATAGGTGCTATTGATTTTCCTCCGTTGTCGAGAAGTGTTATAGGTATAGAAAATTCAACAACACTATTCTACGGTTTCAGTGAAAATGAGTCTCTTGCCGGAGTTATAGAAGTTTCTATAAACCGTGATCTCTTAGATATTAATAGTTTAACTGTTGACCCCTGTTATTTTAGAAAAGGTATCGCAGATCAACTAATAAGGTATGTTTTACACGAATTTAATTTTTCAAGCGCAATTGTAGAAACAGCTGTTGTAAATACTCCGGCAATCAATTTATACAAGAAACATGGTTTCGTTGAGTTTAAGCGTTGGACGCCATCCCATGGCATTGAAAAACTGGCGATGTCATTTGAAAATGCACCCTAAAAAGCAAATAAACAGGGACAAATAACAGTTGGTTTTTGCTCCTGCGTCGCCAATTTTAACCAGCTATTATTTGCCCGTTATTCGGGAGTTAAGTGTCAAGCGAGTCATCGAGAGAAATGATGTATACATGTCCGTGTTGTGGGTATATGAGCTTAGAGCTTGAACCTCCTGGAACATTCACAATCTGTGATGTTTGTGACTGGGGGGATGACTCTGTTCAGTTTTCAGACCCAGATTATGAAGGTGGCGCTAACATTTACAGTTTGCGTCAATCTCAGTACAGGTATGTAAATGGCTATAGTGCTAAGCACAATAATTCACTATTTGAAAAAGATCCAAATTGGGTAATCTTATCGGAGCAATCTGATAAAAAATCACACACTGACTATTATGTAGATTCAGATGGTAATACAGGCAGCACTTAACAATGCGCTGTAGGCTGATGACCAGCTTTGTACACTTTATGTGCGGTCGCTACGCTCTCATTTTCGAGTATAATGCACCCAAAGTTGGACGCCCTGAGTGCGGCGTTAAGTGCAATCAGTAGTAAAGAGCATTGAAAATTGAATAGTTTAAGTACGTATACCCTGCTAGTTTTTGCTCTGATTGTCGGTGGCTCTCTTGCATCACAAGCGGGTGTAAATTCACAGCTTCGTGTGGCTCTAAATACCCCTATTCAAGCAGCTTTTATCTCTTTTTTGATCGGTACCCTCATACTAGGATCTATATCACTTTTTCATAATGAAGGTTGGTTCACTAAAGAGTCAATTTCTTCCATGCCTTGGTGGGCTTGGCTTGGTGGCGCTTTGGGGGCGTTCAATATAGCAATGTCTGTATTTTTGGCTCCAAAGCTGGGCGCGCTAGTTTTAGCAATCTCTATTGTTTGTGGCCAAGTTATAGCGTCTCTAGTTCTAGATCATAACGGATGGCTTGGGTATCCCAGGATAGAATTGTCAGTTTCAAGGGTGTGTGGTGCGTTACTCATAGTAGTAGGCGTGCTATTGGTGGCCCGGCGGTAAGCACTTAACAAGTGGCTGACATTCGTTCCGGGTGCAAAATATGAACCCTCCACCGGATAGCCTACACTTCGTCGGGCTGCCGTTTAGCAAGACGTTATAGGGCCCCACATTGACCCATAGTCACTCTTAACTCACAAGCAGGATTAAATTTTTTGATTCAAGCACACACATAAGCATGTCGATAGTATATATGATTAATTACCGAGCACTCGAAGTTGGTACCTCGTGAAAACTCCCAAACGCCTACAGCCTCTCATCGATGATGGTTTAATCGATGAAGTTATCAGCCGCCTAATGAGCGGTAAAGAAGCCGATATATTTATTGTCAGATGCCATGACAAAATTCGTTGCGCCAAAGTCTATAAAGATGCAGCTAAGCGCAGCTTTAAAAAGGCGGCGCAATACCAAGAAGGACGTAAAGTTCGAAGTGGTCGTCAAGCACGCGCCATGCAAAAACGGTCGAACTATGGCCGCCAACAGCAGGAAGAGATTTGGCAGAATGCTGAAGTTGATGCTTTATCCCGTTTAGCCGATGCTCTTGTGCGAGTTCCCGAAACTTTTGGCTGCGTTGACGGTGTATTATTGATGGAATTAATCACTGACGAAGCAGGCGATGTCGCGCCACGACTTGGCGATGTGACAATGTCAGAAGAGCAGGCAATTGAAGATCATGCTCTAATGATACATTACATTAAGCTCATGCTTTGCGAGGGAATTGTACATGGTGATTTGTCCGAATTTAACGTACTAGTTGATGCTTTCGGCCCTGTGATTATCGACTTGCCTCAAGCTGTTAATGCCGCAGCCAATAACAATGCACAAGAATTATTCGCTCGCGACGTCAACAATATGCGTCGTTATTATGGTGAATTTGCCCCTGCCTTATTGCAGACTCAATACGCCAAGGAAATGTGGGCACTGTTTGAAGAGGGTAATTTAACAGCTAGTTCAACGCTCAGTGGTGAGTTTATCGATGATAGCGACAACACTGACGTAGACGCCGTGCTAGAAGAAATTAAATCGGTGATGCAGGAGGAACTGGAGCGAAAAGAACGCATACGTGAATTTGCAGAAGAGATGTGAATTTAGCAGAAAGCACTTCCTTAAGTAACCTTGGGGCTGCCTACAGTGGAAGACAGCTGGTGTATCAGAGAGTAGCGCAGCTAATGCAAAGTATCTGGGAGCAGGGCTTCCTACCCTTTAGCTACGGCTACATCGTTGAAGCCGGTATCAAAGGCTTCAACGATCAGTTGTATCACTACAATGGCCTGATGGAAACCGTGCATCTGTTAAGCAGCCCATCCAGCACCGCTCACTTGGAGTGCTCTATCGCCCAGCACCTCGCAGGAAAAGTCCAGCATCGTAAACTGATCGAGGGCTAAACCTTGCTGACATGGGCGGAGGCTGCCTAGAAAGATAATTTATTCTGGCAGGACCAAGATAAGAAGAGGCTAAAGCGCATTAATAAGTTGATCAACGAATCGATGCGCACGCCCTCCAAAGGCGCCGGTAAGCCCGGGCCCTTAAAAGGTGGGCTCAGCAGTTATTGGTCGCGCCCTATCGATCAAACCAATCGACTGGTGTACGCCTTTGAGGATGACGGGCCTACTATTATTCAATGCCGGTATCACTATTAGCGGCCTAAGTGTTCAATCAGGCTGGTTATTAACCCGGCGATCCTATAGTTCTATATAATATCCAAATGGATATTATTGATGCAAGAAAATTACCCGCTTCCGCACAGGAAGAAAAACGCAGAACTG
>NZ_JBGMEL010000035.1:0-9190 GCF_041447225.1 Microbulbifer echini
TCATTTTTTTATTGTGTGATACCTAATTTAGAGCTAGAAAGCTATTTTTCAGAGCTTCCCTAGTTTGTTCGCTGCCTTTGGTTGCACTTTGGGTATCATCCCATCTCTGATTGCAAGTGTTTTTGGGTTAGCGGCGATTTTTCATGCAAGTGCGCTTGCTTTTCAGGTTGTAAAGTATGCAGGTGCTGCTTATTTGCTTTATTTGGCGTGGGTTATGTGGCGTTCCTCATCACCTCTTTCACTGGAAAGTCGGGAGCCTAGATCAAACTTAACCGCAGTGGCAGTTAAAGGTTTCTTACTAAACATGCTTAACCCTAAATTATCCATTTTCTTTCTAGCATTCTTACCTCAATTTGTATCACCCAATGTGGCGCAGCCGCTAATTAATATGCTACTGCTAGGTCTTGTGTTCATGATTATGACTTTCGTTGTTTTCATCCTGTACGGGTTAATGGCAAGTATATTTAGCGAGTTGGTAGTTGGCTCTAAAAAGGTAAGTCTTGCTATACAAAAAGTATTTGCAGGCAGTTTTGCGGCTTTAGGGCTCAAACTGGCATTGAGTGAGCGGGCATAACAAGCCAATTAATCCGACCTCAATACGCTACGCTCCTTTCGGCGGCTTATTGGGGCGTTATAGGGCTAGAAATTGAGCCAAATTCACAAAGACCAAAAATTAAGTGTATATCTGTGGAAATTCATGGTTTGTCTTTTTGCTTCAAGCTTGATCCCCATGGCATATGTACTTTGGGCGGTTTCACCAGGGTTAAAGGGGAATTGGTTTGGTGTTGCTGTGGTTTCAGCGGTTTGTTCAGCATTATTGACTGCGGCTTTACCGGTAAATAACGCTCGTTACTATGTCCCAAGTAGTGTTGTTGTGGGCGTGTTATTTTATGGGATAATTCAGGGTTACTTATTATACAATGGGGCCCCATAACTAGGCCAAGCAGGCTCGCCCAGCCCCTTTGGGGCTAGGCTGGACAGCCTACGCGGCGCGCTTCGCACGCAAACGCTCCGGCTGCCCCTGTTGGCAACGTTCAGGCTGTAGAAAAACTCTTAAAAGGTAGCTTATTTTGTTAAAATGGAGATCTTGATGTCGAGATTATCCATATGCCCAATTTCAAACGTTACGATTACAACCAAGATGTAATGGTCGTCATCAATTTCGAAGAACAACTACAACCTGAAACCTTTGAGTTTACACTTCATCATCTGATCAATAACCACATTGACCTCTCTGTCTTCCATAAAAAATATCAAAATGATAGCGGTGGGCGAACCGCCTATGATCCAGCTATCCTACTGAAAATTATATTGTTTGCTTACTCAAAAGGCATTACTTCAAGCCGTGAAATTCAATGGCAGTGTGAGAACAATATCCTCTTCAAAGCACTGTCATGCGATACCGTTCCGCATTTTACTAGTAATGCGAGTTTCGTAAGCAGTTATCCTGATGCGATTGAGTCGGTGTTTGAGCAAGTGTTGCTGGTCTGCGATCAGCAAGGGCTGCTTGGCAACGAACTTTTCGCAATAGATGGATGCAAGATGCCATCCAATGCCAGCAAAGAACATTCGGGGACCTTTAAAGAGCTAGAGCAGAAGCAGAAAAAAATTCGCAAGAAGATCAAACATTGCATCAAAGAGCACAAGAGGCTTGATGGCAGGAAACCTAAAGAAAAAGAGCGAAAGCAAACGGTAGCTAAAGCGGTTGATACTCTGCAGAAACACTTTGATAAAATTGATCACTTCTTAAAGAATCACTCCCCCAGGATGGGGCAAGGTAAAAACCCTAAAGAGGTAAAAAGTAATATCACGGACAATGAATCAGCCAAGATGACTACCAGTAAGGGAACCATCCAGGGCTATAACGGTGTTGCCGCAGTTGATAGGAAGCACCAGATAGTTGTTGAAGCACAGGCCTTTGGAGAGGGGCAAGAACATCATACACTGAAGTCTATTCTCGATGGCATCAGCTGCCATTATCAGAATATAGGAATAGATGAAGCCATCTTGGCCAAACAGGCCATCATTACTGCTGATACTGGATTCTCCAACGATGCTAACTACAGCTACCTGCGAGAAAACGGCATCAATGCCTACATACCTGGCAATAAATTCCGTTCACGTGATAAAGCTTTTGCCAAGCAAAAAACTAAGTATGGAAAGCGTAATCAAAAAGGTAGAGATAGTGCTAAGCAGACTTTCCCGGCTAGTGAATTTATATTCAACAAGAAAAAGAAAACCTGCATCTGTCCGGCAGGAAAATCCATGCTCTTGTTAAAAGAAGAGCATGTCAGTGAAGGTAAGAAAAAGCTATTGTTCGAAGGGCGCCTCACTGACTGCAGGGAATGCAGTCTTAAAAACCAATGTATGCGAAACCCAGATTCTGCCGGCTCTCGAAAAGGACACGGAAGGCAAGTATCCCTTACTTGGACAAATGGACGGACACCCACCGACTGGATGAAAAAACGGGTTGATAGTATCGAGGGCAAGACCATTTATGGGCATCGACTGTCTGTTGTTGAGCCGGTATTTGGAAACATTGGTACCAACAAACGATTGAATCGCTTCTCGCTACGAGGAAAAAGTAAGGTTCAGGGACAATGGCAGATGTTCTGCTTGGTACATAACATTGAAAAGTTGATGAGATATGGCAGTATCCACTGACTGAGGATAAATTAAGGGTATCAAGACGCCTAAATTTAATAGAATGAAAGAAATTTGGTGGTATAGATAAATTTTGGCCGAAATTTTAATTGGAAGAGTCTGGGAAATGGCAGCTTTTTATAAAACTGTTTTTCTACAGTCTCGTTATGGCTAAGAGCATGAAAACAATAAGTTGTTTACTTTTCACCATTTTGATTCCGGGTTGCTACCCTATCAATAAAACAATTCAGCCTAGAGCTGAGATGCTAGTTGTTGACGAGGCTGGAAATCCAGTTAATGATGCTATTGTCACCTTAATATCTGGAGCTTATCCATACGGTGAAGAACGAACCCGTATGAGTGTAAAGACCGATTACTCGGGTAAGGCTAAGTTTCCCAAGATCAAAGATTGGAGAATTGAATCATTGATGATTCATGGGGCAGAAAGTTACTACTGGAGCTGGTGCATTTATAAAGAAGGCTTCCTCACCTATGAGGTTGGTAAGGGAGGGGCAGATGGGTTCAGCCCGAAAGCTCAGACCACTCTAAAACCAGGCGTCGCAACACAGTGTTCAAGCATATTGCAGCAGTGGGAATCCGTAGAGAGACCATAACAAATAAAGGTACCCGACATCAAAACCGCCGCTTCGCTTTGGTTTTAACGCAGGTGCTTTAAACGTTATACACAACTATTCTTGCGTATATTAATTGGCCAATAATCTCTACGCATGAGCACTGATTCCCTATGATCCTGCATTAAAGTGAACCCGGAATCAGAGCGGCATGTGATATTGAATGTTACCTCATCGAGAAGCCTCCATTCATGGGGAGAATTACTCGATTGTTAACAGATTTAGACAGTTATCACATTCCTAAATGGCGCTGCGGGCTAAAATTCTAACAGTTTTTTGGTGCACGCAAAGTAATTTCACTGTGTTGAGCTGGCTGAGGCTATGAGTGAGCTTGAAAGACATGTATAAAATACAGCGGCGACGTTACGTTAGATGACATGATAATTCTACATTGGTCAATATTCATATTTTGGGCTGTTCTCGCAATATTTGCGTGCTTTTATGGGTATAAACATAGGCCCATTGTCCAATATCGAGTGCTTCTGCTGATAATACCAATTCTTGCCATTGTAGTGTTCGGCTTTGTCTTCGTTTTCAATAGCGGCTCTAATGTTGCTCAGCTTTCTGGTTCACAAGGCTTGTGGTCTTTATGGTTTAAGTTATATTTTTCGATAGCTATAGGTAGTCTTATCAATTTAATTTGTGCACTTTCATTAACGCTAGTAAGTTTAGTTAAAGGCCAGTATCAACAAATATTGCGATTTAATATTCAGGCATTAATTGTCACACTTATTACTCTATACCATGTGTTACCAAAAATGCCCGATGCGTAAATTAGCGGAATTCAACATAGAGATTATGTAATTCTGATAAATGTGCTTCACAGTTTGATAGTGTTTATATCCATTTAATTAGCTGGCTCCTAGTGTTTTTTTAACTTTTTTCTTCAGTCAATAATCTTGGAGATTTACATTTTTATTTGGAGAGTTTCCCGAGTTACTGCAGCAGTCGGATCCACGAATCGTGGATCTCTACAGCCAAATCAGTATAAGAATTTCCCGTTAATCTGGCCGAGCAACCTTAGATCCGTGGCAACCACAAGCCCATCGTAGCGGCAAAAATACCAATCGCCATAAACAAGGTTAGTGATATCAGCGCACTGACAAAAGCAATTTGGGCACCTTGTCCGGCCGCACGCTTTTGACAGTGAAAATACCATTCCAGCATGGCCAGTGGGAGCAGGTATTGGCCGAAGCCCAGCACATATAGGAAAGGTCCGGTAAAGGATTTCCAATCTATCCCCCAGCCGCCGGTGAGCATTGCCCAGCCCATTAGGGCTACGCGAAAGAACCACACTGCACTGGCAGCCATAAACAGACGCAAGGCCCAGCGACGGTGCTCAGCAATGCGCCTAGCCATTGCGGTGCGCACTGCCAGAAAGGCAAATGCCAGAATCAGTATGCCGTCCATAGTGATGCTGATCTGCGACACCAGATTACCAAAGGTATGCCGAGTCCAGGTCATGTAGAGCCCTGCAATACTCGCTATGACAGCCGTCAGCAGGTAACTGCGCCCCAGCCAGCGATGGAAGTTAGGGGCATGACGTCGCACCGAAGGGACCAGCTGCAGGGGCCCGCCGCCAATGACAATCGCGGCCAACAGCACGTGGCTCACCGAAGCCAGGTTGCCCAATGTATCTCCCTCGCGGAAGCCTGCCGGCAGGTGCAGCCCTTTCAAACCATACACTCCTGACTCGGCAATGGGTGGGTAGAAAACGGCCAGGATATAGGCAAAGAAGATCGCATGGCCGATGGCTGCGATGCAGAACCAGGTTTTTACCGACAGGTTAACGGCCCGCCGGGTATCGAATGGTCGCGGTAGTGTTTGGCTGAGTACAGCGTCGTTCATGGTTTTCTCCAGGCGATTATGGTCCGTGTTGGGTCTGAGTGAGCTTGCCGAACATGTTCAGCTTTTTCAGACCTACGCACATCGGCCACAGGCAGTAATCGCATCTCCCCCAAAAGGTGGAGATGTTCATGCTACCGTCTCCCCTGAAAGTCCCATGACAGCTGTTTGCGCCTGGTTTAGCATGCGGAAATGAAATCGTCGTCCCTCAATACGCCTGCGCCGAATCCGCTCAATGCCAGCTCGGAACTACCCAAGCTTCCTATGTGGCAGCCCTTACGGGGGCCGTTTGAGCGTTGGCCGCACCTAACCGATCTGCTTATCGCGTTGCTTATGTTCTTGCTGACGCTGTTGATGTGGTCCCGCAACGGTGCACGCGAAGTGCTATCCCTGCAAAACCTGTGGGATGTCATTGCTTTCCAGTGTGTATTCCTCGGCTCCTTCGCTTTGCTGTGGCGCCGCACACACCCTTGGCAGGTACAGGCCGTTATTCTCGGCGCAACAATAGTGTTGGAGCTGGGTTTACCGGCAGATGGCATCGTCGCCATGGCGGTTTCGCTATATAGCCTTGGCCGCTACGAGGCCAATACCCGGGCCAGCTTTATCGGGGTTATCGCAACGCTGGTTTTTGTGGCGTTTGACAAGGGTATTCCAGTTCAGCCAACGGCTGCGGGCACAGTAACGGTAATGCTGGTATGGGCGCTGTGGTATATCGGTCGCCGGCTGCGTTTTCGCGGCGAATATCTGCGTTTGCTGGAAGAGAGAGCCGAGTACTTGGAGCGCGAACGCAGTGCCGAATCCGAGCGCGCGGTCGCAGCCGAGCGCACTCGAATCGCCCGTGAGATGCATGATGTGGTGGCGCACCAGGTGAGTCTTATGACCGTGCAGGCCGGTGCTGCCAGGGCTATCAGTCGCAATAACCCGGAAGCCGCCAGTGAGGCCATGGCTTCAGTGGAGGCTGCTGGTCGTCAGGCCATGAGTGAAATGCGTCATTTACTCGGCGTACTGCGCCCCACCAATGACGACACTACGCTCACCCCGCAACCGGATTTCAATGATTTACCAGCTCTGATTGAAAAGGTCCGGCAGGTATTAAGCGAGGTCGACTGCGAAACCCACGGTGCACTGGAGAAAGTGCCGACCAGCGTCGCGCTCGCTGCCTATCGCATCGTTCAGGAATCCCTCACCAACGTCATCAAGCATGTTGGAGCGGCAGCGTGGGTGCAAGTGAGTGTATGCGCAGACCATGGCACTCTTACGATTCGAGTGCGCGATGATGGAAATATTGTTGGCGAGCGGCCCATGGTGGAAACAACTATTGACGCGCAACCCGGCGGTGGGCACGGCATCGCAGGTATGCGCGAGCGCGCGGAACTGCTCGGTGGTCATCTGTATGCGGGTGCGGTCGATGGTGGTGGTTTTGAGGTGTATGCACAACTACCCACAGGAATGGGGAAAACATAATGTTGCGAGTGATGGTGGTAGACGATCAGGCTTTGGTACGGCGAGGTTTTGCCTTAATCCTGGACAATGAGCCCGATATTGAAGTGGCTGCCGAGGCTGCCACTGGCATCGAGGCAATTAAAGCTGCATGTGCGCATCAGCCAGACATTATCCTGATGGATATCCGCATGCCGGAGATGGACGGGCTGGAAGCCACAGCACGCATCCTGGAAGCTAGTGATGCAACTTGCCGTGTCATTATTTTGACCACGTTCGATCCCGATGAATACGTGTTTTGTGCGCTGCGGGCAGGCGCCAGTGGTTTTGTGCTCAAGGACATTCCCCCCGAGTCGCTGGTTGAGGCAGTACGCACCGTAGCAGAGGGCGGTGCCATGCTTGCACCGGGCATCACTCAACGCCTGATCAGCCAGTTCGCCCAGAAAATGGGAGCCGGCCGCAACTTGTCAGAACGCCTGGAGCGCCTCACTACTCGGGAGCGCGAAGTGCTGGAGGCCATCGCCGCCGGCAAGAGCAATGCCGAGATTGCCGAAGCCCTGTTTATTGGCCCCGCCACCGTGAAAACCCATGTTTCCAGCTTGCTTTCCAAATTGGAGCTGCGCGATCGTGCACAGGCGGTGGTGTTCGCTTACGAATGCGGCCTGGCCACTGTGGGGGAGCGCGATGTGGGTTTCTAGATCAACACGCTCTTCGCAACGCAATGCACTGTATCGCCTTGCCGCCATCGCCGCAGTAATTTTGGGGCTATTCCTCACTCTCGGAGCCCAAGGCCACTTTGTTGCCATCTGGCCACTGGTAACCAGCGACGGAATGGGTTTATCCCGTGGCTCGTTGTTGATGTTACCCGGCGTAATGCTCGCGGGCACAGCTGTATTGAACTTCCTGTTCTGCAAACCACTCTGGCAAGAACGTGGCTACGGGCTCAACGTTACGCTTGCGGGTAATCTGGTTACTACGAGCTATTTGCTCTACCTAATGATACGCGGCGTACCCAATCACCCTATTGGCATTTTCCTCGCACTGGAGATGTCTTTTGTACTATTGCTTGTAGGAACAAGGGCGGGACTGGTTTGGCCTGCGGTAGCAAGAGTGCCGGTTGAGATGGACATGCAATAATGTATGCGCTGGGGGACTGTACTAGTACTAGCTACCTGACATCATAAACTTCACGGTTGTTTTTAATTTGCTGGTTTTTGTCTTTCTGAGGGTCAATAAAAGATTTCTCTGTATATCTATGAAGTCATGACCAAGTTATTTTCTTCGCAAAATTATTCCACTCGTCTAAATCATTTTTCTTACCATCAAAACTTCTAATATGAAGCAGCTGTACGTTAAGGGCATCACAACATGACTGGAACTGAATTTCCGCAGTAAACTTGTTGTTTTTTCGTCTCGGCGCATTCGAGAGCTTCCCATACAAACTTTTCAGAAAAAATCTGGATGCGTGATTCTTAACGTTAAGACCGGTGTATCCTTATTCAGGGTGCTATCGAAATCTTTCTTTGGATATGTATATCAATTAAAGGTAAACTCTTGATCCTCTACATATTTTTAGTATTGCCGTGCAGACGTGCTTTGGAATTATAGAGAAGCGTGATATGTAGATACTGCTTTTGAATTAACTGTTACGTGCGAAAAGGATGTTTAGTGAAAAATTACTTCTTTACACTGATTACACTTTTGATTTTCAATACGCCTAATGTTTTTGCGGCAAGCTTTAATTGTGAAAAGGCTTCTTCAAGCTCTGAAATCCTGGTCTGCTCTAGTAAACGCCTTGGATTCTATGATAAGGATTTATCAGCTGTCTATAAATCGGTCATGTCAACATTTACGGGTCAAAATTCTACAGCGATTAAGAAAGAACAAATTGATTGGATTAAAAAACGGAGTGACATTTGTAAAGATGAGCAGAGCTGCATTAAAGCTTACAAGCAGCGTATAGCAGAGCTCAGAGAAATTTTATGGAATGGGAGTAACTTGGATTCTTTTTCGATTGATCGACAGTCATGTAGGGCATCTAAAGATCAGGAGATTATTATTAAGTGCATAATATCTAACATTTACGATCCATGTGAGGATGCAGGAGGTAAATGGGGGGCGGCCCAATGTGGTTGGGCTCATAACATAATAGCTGAAAGAAAAATTGACAGCTTGAACGCAGAGATTATTGAGAGGCTTAGTGCAACTAGCAATGGAAGTGAGTTAATTGAACTTTTTAAGTCAGATTCATCTGCTTGGCGCTCCTATAGGGATTCGCACTGTGCACTTACCAACGCTATGAATGGGGTTGAAAATTTCAATGGTTACGTATTGCATATGGCATTCTGTCAACGCCGATTAAGTGAAATGAGAGTCACTGAGCTAGAAAAAATCCATGCGAGTTCGAGTAAACACGTAACAAGTAGGTGATGTTCGTTCTAGCCACTGTTCGGCTTCCACCGAACGGCTTACGATTCGTGCAGTCTACTGCATTCCAAAGGTGTAAGGCCTCATAGGGAGAGATTGAGGTGAAGAAGATAATTTATACCTTGATCCTACCCACCAACGACGGACACTCTCTTAAGCGATAAACTACGCAGCAGAGGTGCCCTATGACACGATCAAGTAAA
>NZ_JBGMEL010000036.1:0-8103 GCF_041447225.1 Microbulbifer echini
ACAGTCATTTTTTTATTGTGTGATACCTAATTTAGAGCTAGAAAGCTATTTTTCAGAGCTTCCTTAGGTCGCTCCTCAATGGAGTTGGCCACCCCACGGTCCAAATTTTCATGAATCCAGCGATCAAGGCGAGCGTCCAGAACGACTAGATTGCCTTCATCCAACCCTTTCTTCTTCTCAATCAAACTGGATATCAACTGCAGCAACCATTCCTCTTGTGCGTTCGCCAGCAACTCTTTGCACATCTGCAAAAAATCGACCGGGGGAATAGTCATAAATCTTTTTATGTAAAGTGCGTTTAAGATAGAACGCATTACATAAAGCAGTTTTTTGACTTTAATTTCTTTGGAACCCTCATCATTTTTTCGAGCAAATTTGGAGTAACAATTAAATCCCATACTTATATAATGGTGCGCCAAGGCTCTTGGTTGCCAGCATTTTTTGGCAAGACTACGAAGCTCATCCAAAACCTCTTGCTGATAGAGATAAATTTTTGGAGAGAACAACCATTCAATCAATGTCGGGTTACTTCCCCGCAACAAACCCAATGCCTTGCTGATATCCCAGCCAACCAGATCAAGCTCATCACCCAGAGCTTTATCAAAGGGCACCTCCACAACATCTCTTGGGTTTCCAAGAGTCAGATAGTGGTTAAGATCTCGCTTGTAAATAAAACGCACATCCCAGTCACTATCTGGTGACTCAAAGCCCCATGCCCGGCTGCCAGATTCACAGGCATACAAAATTTCTATGCCCTTCTCAGATTCCAGTGCTTTCAATCTATCTTGTATCACCAATTCCATATGCATACACCAATATACGGCTTGAGCAAAATAAGGCATACACCGTACTCGGGACACCCAGCTTACAGGTTTGCATACGTATAGCGAATGAATACCAACCCGAGTCCAGCCTTTGCTTTGCCTCTATTTTCTAGCGACTTTTTTTATCTCGTAACCACCAATCATATATCCCAGCAATGATCCAGCCAGAACAGGAATGGAGGTCAAACCGATTATTAACAAGCGGTCTTGCTTAAACTGCACATCGAAGTGAACCACTGAGGTATAAGCAACCGCATACATCGCAACAACAATGGCAAGCAGCACCACCCAGGTTGTTACATTTGCCGATAAAGCAGTACCACAACTTTTACAGATACATTTTATCGAGTTAATACCACTACACCATCCGACCAAGGATATTGGCTTTTCATTACAACCAGGACAATTTTTCACTTCTAATCCAACCTCAAAAAATTCAGCCACAGCCGAGACACTGCAGGATGCAATTATATTCAATATTCTCCTGTGCAGAAACTTGTACCTCACACTAAATTCGTCAGAAAACATTTTCACCTCTCCCTTTTAATCCATCCACTTTCCTGACACAAACAAGTAATGGGCCACCGAAAAAAGCAATTCACGGCCTAGTCTTGCTGGTCCCTGCCGCTTCAAACGCCTATGAACAAGCACCTAGAGGGGTACAAAGCTGCCTCCTTCCCCATAATGATGAAACATCTGCTATCATCGCGCCCGCAAAACCTAAGGGGTGGCCAAGGCCTGAGATGCTGCGAGATCAAGAAGATCTTTTGAAGCAAACCCTTGAACCTGATCCGGTTAATACCGGCGTAGGAATAGGTAGGCATGCCAAAGCCCTCCCCTCGTCGCGCTCCGGGTCTCTTTCATTAGTGTTGATCCGAGAGAGAACCATGAAGAAACTGTTCACAATCCACCCGATTGCTTTATCCATCGGCCTTATTGTGGGCTCGCCTAGTGGGTTGGCTTTAGCTGCAGAGCCCATGAACAGGGGGCTTGAAGAGGTGGTAGTGACGGCTCAACTGCGCGATACCAACCTGCTCGATCTGCCAGGCAGCGTCAGTGTGATGGACGCTAGCAGTATTGAGGCGCGAGGAGCTGGCAACCTGGACCAGCTATTGAACATGGCACCAAATGTCAACTTCTCTACTGGCGCTTCACGGGGACGCTTTATTCAGATTCGCGGTATTGGTGAGCGCAGCCAGTTTATCGACCCAGTAAATCCTTCCGTAGGTTTGGTCATTGATGGGATAGACTTCACTGGTCTTGGCCTGGCTGCCAGCACCCTGGATATCGAACAGATAGAGATCCTCCGCGGCCCTCAGGGCACCCTGTATGGTGCCAATGCCCTAGCCGGCCTGGTCAATATGCGCAGCGCCGCACCCACTTCAGAAACTACAGGCAAGGTCTCTGCCGAACTGAGTGAATATGGTGGCCACAGCCTCTCAGCCATTGGCAGCGGCAGCCTGACTGACCAGCTTGGCTTCCGTATTGCCGCCAGCGAACGAAAGTCCGATGGCTATATGGAAAACCAGTACCTGGGCCGCGATGACACTAACAATATTGATGAGTCCGTGCTGCGTGGCAAACTGGCTTACTCACCCAGTGATGACTTACAACTCGGCCTGACACTCTTCTACCTTGATGCCGATAACGGCTACGATGCCTTCTCTTTATACAATACCCGCGAAACCCTCTCCGACAAGCCCGGTCGGGACAAGCAGGAAACCTGGGCAGGCGCTTTAACTGGGCAGTGGTCGGGTAACGAAAATTTCACTCTTGAAGCCACCCTAAGCTTTGCCAACTCCGATACCGAGTACGGATACGATGAGGACTGGAGTTATATCGGCTTTCACCCCTGGGGTTACAGTCAAACCGATAATTACCAGCGGGACAAAGACAATACCAGCATGGATTTACGCCTGCTCTCCACCGAGGCCTCCAAACTCTTTGCAGGACGCACTAGCTGGGTACTGGGGGTTTATCATCGCCATGAACAAGAAGACCTCTTACAGGCCTCAGGAGCAACTGAAGGCACAATCACTGAATACAGCTTTTTTAGCAGTGAATTTGATACCAAAAATAGCGCAGTTTACGGACAGCTGAACACCACACTGACCGACACCCTTAACCTGATTAGCGGGCTCCGCCTGGAAAAGCGCAGTGCAGATTACTCTGATTCCTATACGACCAAGGCAGATAGCCGTGAGGACTTGTGGGGTGGAAATATAACCCTGGAATATCATTATTCCGAAGACACTTTACTATACGCCACCGTTTCACGAGGCTACAAGACAGGGGGGGTAAACGGGGCAATCATCGCAGAGTTCGCGGATAATGTAGAAGCTTACCGTGAGATGTTCGAGTTCGATACAGAGCATTTGCTTAACTACGAACTTGGAGCCAAAGGCAATTGGCTGGATAACCGTTTACAGGCCCAGCTAGCAGCCTTCTACCAGGATCGCAACGATGTTCAAGCCAAACAGTCACTTTTCAACCCAGAGAGTAAAAAGTTTAGAGAGTATCTGGGCAACGCAGCGGGCGGTAAAACTTTCGGCTTTGAGGCGGAAATAAATTTCCAGGCTACGGAAACTGTACGCCTTTTCGCCTCCGCAGGATGGCTGAACGCCGAGTTTGAAAACTTTATTAGTAGCACCCACGTAGATACGAAGAAGGACGAAGAAACCGGTACAGTGCTGCCGGTAAATCTGGATGGGCGTGATGTTGCTCATGCACCAAGCTATCAGTTCTTCACTGGCACCGAGATTGATCTCAGTGCTCACTGGGTACTACGCCTGGAATTGGAGGGCAAGGATGAGTTTTTCTTCTCCAATAGCCACAATGAAAAATCCACTGCCTACGAATTGCTCAACGCCCGCCTCACCTACCGGGCTGACAGCTGGGAAGTCTCCCTGTGGGGTAGAAATCTGACTAATGAGGACTATTACACAAGAGGTTTCTATTTCAGCAATGAATATGGCAACAATCCAGCCAATTTCTATGCTCCTGAACCTTACTATCAACAGGGTGAGCCTCGTATTGCCGGGGTAACCGGTACTTATACGTTCTGACAAATCATCGGTAATGTAGCCGACAAACTCCGATAAATGCCCGTGAAATATTAGATACATAGCGTACCTGCTATTCACGGGCTTAATCTGGTTAGCTAGCGAAGAATTGAGAATCGTTACCACTAGCCCCTCTGCGAATAATGGGAAAAACTATGCAACTCTCAGTAGAAATCAGCATGTACCCACTAAAAGATGAATATCTCCCCAGTATTCAGGCTTTTATTGAGCGCCTGAATAGTCATTCAGGACTGAGAGTGATCACCAACACCATGAGCACTCAGGTATTTGGTGAGTATGATTTACTAATGGATATACTAAAAATAGAAATGCGTAAATCCTACGAACAGTTTGGACGCGCCATTTTTGTTTGTAAATTTATCGATGGCGACCTAGCCCCGGCAGAACCCCATGCTTGCCCCCGAGTTTCTTGAAATTATTCGCACCTCAATTGCGGCCATGTCCCTGTGGGAAGTTGCAGCAGTTATTCTGGCCCTCGCCTACCTGTTACTGGCGATGCGCGAGAAAATCAGCTGCTGGTATGCCGCATTCGCCAGTACCGCAATCTATTTGGTTTTATTCTGGGATGTCAGCCTGCTGATGGAGTCCGCACTTCAGATTTTCTATCTGGTCATGGCTGTTTATGGCTGGTGGCAATGGCGCCACCACAAGGATAAAAAGAAAGATCTTAAGATTCACCGGTGGAGACTGCAAACCCACTTAATAGTGCTCAGTGGTATTGCCATACTAACCCTGGTATTCGGTTATCTGCTAGATAACTTTACCAGCGCCGCGCTACCCTATCTCGATTCCTTCACCACCCTTGGAGCGGTGGTTACCACCTTTATGGTTACGCGCAAGGTGTTGGAAAACTGGATCTACTGGATTGTAGTGGATGGAGCCTCCATTTATCTCTACCTGGATAGAGGACTCCACCTTACGGCGCTGCTATTTTTACTCTATGTGGTACTGGTGATCATTGGCTTCTTCCAATGGAAAGCGATCTATAACAAACAAAGCCTTACTGCACCAGTAGGATTAACCCCTGAAAATAGCGGCCTAGCTTCCGATGCCTAGCAGCTGGGACCCTACTGATGGCGCGCTTAGCCCAAGTGCCGTTATTCCCAGTGACTGGCGCCTGTGGAGCGAGTCCAGGCCACTTTTCGTCCGACCGATGACCGGTGGACTGACTAATCGAACCTATCTGATCTCATCAGGGGAAGCGCTGTTAGTACTTCGCCATAACTCCCCGCTTAGCCAATCTCTCGACCTCGACCGGGCAACCGAAGCCCAGGTCCTCGATAGAGCCACCCATGCCGGACTGTGCGCCCCCCTTGTCTACTGCGACCCTCAACATGAATACCTGGTAACACGATTTATTCAGGGCCAGCCCTGGCATAAACAGAGACCTGGCGCTATAGAACGGCTCGCCAGGCTACTCAACAGAATACACGCTCTACCCCCGGTCAACAGCCAACTCGGCATCGAACAAAAGGCTGAAAACTATTGGCCATCCATTAGTACTCAAGCCGATTTTTACTCGCTTCTTGCGCGCTTGCGCAGCGCGCTATCCAGCAGTATTCGTACTGTCGAAGATTATAGAGAAGGCTCTTGCCTCTGCCATAATGACCTAACCAAAGAAAACCTAATAGAAAGCACTGACGAGAAGCTTATCGCTATCGACTGGGAATATGCTTCCATGGGGGATCACTATTATGACCTTGCCGCATTGGTCGAAGAACATCAATTATCTCTGGCGCAACAACAACAGCTGCTCTCTAGCTATCTCCAGCGCCCGCTCAACAGGAATGACTGGCGGCGACTGCTTCATTGGCGCCTGATCTACAAATATCTTTGTGTGCTTTGGCATGCGGTGCAGTGGAGCACAAAAAAGGATCGCACAGACTCAGGGGCAATTAACACTCAATGCCAAACATTGTTACAGTTGATCCCACTTAGCCATTAACAAACCTATGTTGCCGCATTACAGTAAATTTCTGTCAACGCAAAGAAAGCGTGTACGCTAAACCTACTACGCCTATACCCCCTTCAGTAAGTATTTTCCATTCAAACGCCCCAGAATGGTATTGACCAGCCAAGACCCTGCAATCATATAATCACTGCGGACCAAATCGATTGATTATTCACTCCAACGAATATAAGGATATACGCATCATGGCCAGAGCCCTCATTACACTTCTGCTCCTTCTGGCGACAACAAGCAGCTACGCCGAAAAAAGACCCGAGGCCTTTAGAACGATCGACAAGCTTTTTGCCGCTATGTCCAAGTTTGACCACCAGAAAATGCGAAGCACCGTTACCGATTCTTTCATTCTTTTGGAGCATGGCGAAATCTGGACAATCGATGACCTTGTTAAAGTCGTAAAACCTTCAGGCTATACCAGAACCAATTACTTCAGCATCATCAACTACGAACAGCAGGGTGATCTGCTCACCATTAACTACTGGAATAAAGCTAACTTCACCCAGAAAGGCGCCAGCGAGGAAGTTATATGGCTGGAGAGTGCGGTACTTGCCAAGGTCGAGGGGGATTGGCTACTCGCCCAAATGCATTCCACCCGGCTTCCCGCAGGTAAAACACCCGATAAAGTCAACTTTATTGAGCAAAAGTTATAACCCACTTGTAAATTAAAAGGGCAGTCTTGTCGTTCACTCTGGTGTCCGCTTTTAAGCCCATTGCGGATACCACCGTTTTACAACTTTTCCCTCTCTCCCAGGGCATCATGTAAAATATGCGACCACAATACGACACATTGCGTTGAATACCCCAGGAGACCGCCCCATGAAGCTCAAAGTGTACCTTTCCGGTGAAATCCATTCTGACTGGAGAACCCAAATCATCGAGGGTTGTAAGCGCCAGGAACTGAATATCACCTTTTCATCCGCCGTTACCGAGCACGATGCCAGTGATGCCGCCGGTGACGGCCTTGGTGAAGAATCCACCTCTTTTTGGCGAGATCATAAGTCGGCCAAAGTCAATGCTATTCGAATCAAGCACGCCATTGAGAGTTGTGACCTGGCCATCATTCGGTTTGGTGAGAAATACAAGCAATGGAATGCTGCCTTCGATGCAGGCTACTGTGCGGCCTTGGGAAAACCGTACATCACTTTGCACGATGAATCCCTAGTACATGCCCTGAAAGAAGTAGATGGCTCAGCCCAAGCCTGGGCACAGAATCCTGAGCAAATAGTCAACATCCTAAAATACCTCACCACCCAGGCCTAATAGCAAGTTCCACCAACGCCGGCCAAAAGCCAGCGTTGGTTCATAATATAGATTTGATAAACTGCCCTGACCTATCTACGCCAAGCTGTCTTCACTGATTAAGCCAGCGAGGTGTTAAGCTTAACAAATTTATAATTAGACGATAAATATACAAGTCGGAGTCAGGAAGCTGACTTGCGACACAACAAAATAATGGAACATATAATTAAAATCAGAAGCATCATTTTAATAACAGTGTGAAAGCTTTCATCAATATAAAAGAAATATCGAAATAAAATGGACATACATTCCCCCCACAATCCCTGAGAACTTAAACCGACAAGTGCCCCACCCAAATAACTATTCACATCAATTTTTTTGGCAAGATGTCTATAGACCTCAAGGAAAAGTTAGACTCCCAAGCCAAAGCATATACTGCCCAAGGCTAAGTTTACCGAATCCGTTCAAGCCCACCTCATAGCCAGCAAGCTTGATGATCGACAGCCGTTCTATCACTTGGAAGAACAGTTTGAGACCCGTGCCGGCTTTAGCTTTCCTCGTCAAACCATGGCTCGTACTGTTATCGATTGTGCCACTCCCCGACAACCACTGATCAATTTTCTAATAGATGGCGTCATTGGCTACGATATTGGGGCTTAGGATGCCACCACATTCCAAGCTCTTAATGAACCTGGCCGGCCAGCAAGCCGAAAATCTTATGCCTACTGTTTCCGAGGTGGTCCTCCGGGAAAGGAAGCTATCCTCTATGAATATAATGCCGCTGATCACAAAAATTTCGTAAATGACTGGTTTACCGGCTTTAAAGACACACTGCATTGCGATGCTGATCCAATTTTTGAATTGTTGTTTGGGCAGACAGCTGTACCCAAATCATTACAATGCACATGCCCGGCGAAAATTCGAACCCTAGCGAGAGCGGCGCAAGGGGATGGACTGGCAAAACGGGCAATGCACTTTTATAAGTAGCTCT
>NZ_JBGMEL010000037.1:0-7460 GCF_041447225.1 Microbulbifer echini
CCTGCTGTGAGACGAGAACACCATCGCCTTTTTTACGCTCGCCGCTAACCGAAAGTCCAATGACCTTGCTGTCCTGAATGACTATCGCACCAAGTCCGGCCAGATTTGCGGATTTTCTTTTTTCGTCCACATGCCTTTTTAAAAGTTTGTCGATCTGCGTAATTGGGTTTGCTTCCGAAGCAAAGCTATTAATTGAAGAAAGCACCAAAGGGACTATTAAAAATGATAAGGCTTTCATTGTGTTCTCTCAAATCACATAACGCCTTTGTAACGGGCCGCGTTGTGGCGAAGCCACGCTTTTAGCGGTTCAGCCCGAAGGGCGATCGTTGACAAACTTGTGTGGTCGTTTAGATTTTTCTTTTCCTAGTAACCGTACCTCAGTAGTGGATACCTCGACTTTGGCTATTCTTCCAGGCGCTCCATTTCGCTTGGGAATATCTACTGTGTATTGACCAATAGATTTCTGTTCATTCATATGATCCCAAAGCAAAGCCGTTTCTTCTCCATCGACCTCTAAGGTGCGATTGGCCTTGGCTCGAATGATATAGCTCGCACGACGCTGTTCATTTTGATCTTCCGCCAGTTGAAACCACTCATAAATATCAACCTCTCTATCAGCAATACTCACAATTGTGCTTTCAGGACAGCGCTCCTGTATCTGACAAGCAGATTCGTAATGGTCTAGCCAGCGTCGACTCTCCTTATCCTTTATCGACTTGGTATAGCGAGAATTCGCGCTTGATTCCTTGCCTCGCTGCCACATACTGCCCTCAACAACACCCAGATTAACTCTCGATGGTGTTATAGCGATGGGGGTGTGCAAAAGTTGCTGATTGGTCCCTTTCCACCGAAGTGTTCCCATCTCTTTACTTTCTAGGTCAGTGGCAAAATTTAGAAAGGAAGTATCTTGAGGAGTAAGAACAACGGGCTGCGCCTTGATTCTCTCAAGAGTTACCGATTTATGACCGCTCATAATAGAGTCAAAGTTGACTTTATCATTTTCGATAAAGCGATAAGCCCCAAACGTTTCTGCCCAAGTTTTGTTTGCGCAGGGAATACTATTCTTTGGATCAGAACTAAAATTACTGAGAATATTAGACAAGCGCTTATTCAAACGTGTGTCACCCATAACCTGATTTTTTACTTCGTCCCTACACCAGTCCTGCATAATTATTCAGCCAAATCTGTAACTCTTACTACGTCAAAACTGTAATTCATTGATTCTTATAGTAAGATCAGAAGAATTTGTGTATAAAACTTAGCGCCGCGCTCTGGGGCAAACCGGAGCGAAGCGTAGATTTGTCCCTAACAGCACTTTTTTAGCCCTATTTATTGGTTAGTGTTTCCAATGCGTTCTTGTTAATACCAAAGCTGCTGTTGTACCAACAATAAGGCCATGCTAAATCGATAAAGTGCTGATTCGGTAATTGCCGCTCATTTGCCGGCCAATATTGCATCAGAAACCCTGTATGTTCAGGATGCTGAAGAATGCTGCAAACACCCAATATACTACAGAGAATTTCACGCTCAGATTTATTACCTTTAACTTCTTTCAGAGATGCGGCAAATTTTGAAGCTGACAGTTTGTCATTCCTTTTCTCGAAATCCATTACAAGATGGATAAGGTCCTCGCAGTTGGCCTCCTGGAGGTTATTTCTATTCATCAGTTTCAGATCAAACCAAACATATTCTATTTGAGTTAAACGAACACCGCCCCACATTAATTTTTCAAACAGCAGGACATCTTGATCTATCTCTGATTCCTTATATAAACCACATATCGGACATGGGCCATTTTCGGTGTGCGAGTGATTTGGCATATTTACAGCTTGAGCCACAGAAGAAATAAATGAGCGATCTTGTACCTTCCTTGTTGAAAGCGACTGTGACAACAGCGCTGCACATTCCTTTAAACTCACATTTCTAGATTTTGAGACTACATCGCCGATTATTTGGTCATGACTAAGCTTTGCCGAACCCAAATTCCAATGATGGATAGAAAGGTGCTCTGCATCTGAGTCAGATAAATTCCTTTTGCTTGAATCTATCCAGCCATTTTTCCAGTACTTGGCTTTTATAATTTTTATCGATTTAGAATCTATATCCATTCTGTGTCTCTGCGCCAGAAGGGGCTAACGCTCCGATTTAGACGGATATCGCCATCAGCTGCAATTGACTCAAATAGCGAATCTAGCATCTCATATATGTGCCACCGATCCACCGACTGTAGTTGAGCTATGCGATCTATAACCAATAGCTCAAGCTCTTCAACTCTCTTACCCTTCCATAGCTTGTCTGAGAGAGCTATAAGGAGTTCTTCAAGAGAGCATTCCATTTCCTGCCAGCGAGCATGTGACATGCAACACCTTGCTAATCTGGGGGATACACCTTTTTCTAGCAATAGGGCTTCACCATCTGGCTCATGCTCAGAGCCAGGACCAGTCATTTCGTGAGTGTGAATGATTTTTCCGATGTCATGGAGTGCTACACCCATCCTCACGAACTCTGATTCAACAGAAACTCCCAAATCAGATAACGCGCCTAGAACCAGATCGGCAGCCTCGCCTACAAGAGTAACGTGCATCTGAAGATGTTCTGGAGCACCTAGAGTCTTTATAAGATCAAATGCGTCCTGTCCTGTTGCTAGCTCCATACGTCCTCTAAACTGTTAAACCCGCCATCAACTGCGTAGCGGGGTTGCTGCCACTTGTCAGCTATACTTTAACTCGTTATCAGTTATAACCAACATATCATCCAGAGCTTCACCATTTAAATCAGAAACCCAACAGTAATAACCAACTTCCACTTCATCGAGAGTGATATTAAGGTAAGTTTCTATGTATGGAGTTAGTCTAAATTCATGTCTAAAACAAAGTTTATGGGCATGAAAATCGTACTTAAATTTACTGGTTATTGAAGTATCAATATCAAAGTCTTCGGATGAAGACCACTCTTTCGCTCCCTTAAAGGCTCGCGACTCAAGATTATGCTCCACTACCAACTTATCTAAACTATTTAGCAACTCTTCCATTGTTCAATCGTCTTTTTGGTATAGCTAACGCCCGCAGCACCGAGCAAAATTGGAACGCAGCGGAAGTTTTGTCCGGGTGACTGCGCTTGTTAAAAGGCTACGCCTCATGGCCAAGTCCTATTATTAGCTTCCCATCTCTGTAATCATGGGGAGGAACTTCCATATTGACTGGTGCTGGAAGGCCTCTAAAAACTCTGCCTGCAGCATCAAATTTGCTACCGTGGCACGGGCAGAAATAGCCCCCAGGCCATTCATCACCACCTAAATCTACTGCGCCGGCATCAAATCTAGGGGCGGCCTCACAGCCTAAATGTGTACATAGAGGTACAGATACAAAGATATTTGGGTTAATAGACCTATATCTATTTTTTGCAGACATAGGCTGGGTAGACTCTTCTGAATCTGGGTCCCTAAGGTCTGGAGATGGCTTATCTAAGAGCTTTAAATCTTCAGCAGTTCTTCTGTGGATATGAATGGGTTTACCCATCCATTCAGTTCGAATAAGTTCACCTTCCTTGAGGCGACTTAAATCAACCTCTACATCAAATTCTCTTATTCGTCCCTTCCTTATATTCCATGATTTAACAAATGGAACAAAAGAGCTAAGAACCCCAAACCCGAATAGGCTGATGACTGAATATTTAAGAAATCTTCTTCGTTGGCTCATATCCATTTAGCCTTTTAACGCCTGGCGCAACGGCGAAGCACGTAGTGCTGAATCCGGCACGCGCAGCGTGCGAATTGCCGCCATTTGTTAAATGCTTTACTGCGATTCATTTGGACTAATTTCTGCTTTAAACTGCCGAAACATTTCTTCCGGTGTTTTCCCATACACAGACAAGAATGCATTACCAAATTTCTCTCCATGTTCTATAGCCCGAAGTAACTTTATACCCCCTCGTGGGTGAATAAACTCATAGAATAACGATGCTTGGCGATAGTTCATATGCTGCTGCGTCCAAGCATCTTCGGAGGGCGGATAATTCAGTGGCCAGCGTGTGCTAAAAAATGCCCCTTTGTCTGCCGCAACGATATGGTTCCCTGAGCGAATAGAAGCTAGGGCCTGCTCTTTACTGACACGAGTAGCACCGCCACCTTTAGACGCAAAGGCTGCTAAACCGTCGTGATACCACTGAGGTATAAATGTGGCTTTGAATATTGAGACCTGCTGGAATAGGTGTAGGTGCGACAACTCATGTGCCAACCAAATGGGATAGTCCTCGTTTGAAATCACGTAGGATGAGAGGAATAGGCCGTTTGAAGTTACAGCAGCAAGAATACCCCCTTTTAAACCAGTGTATGAGTTAAAGCATTCTCGGGTATCGCAAATATGGACGGTTACCTTTTTCGAGAAAGGCTTGTCATGCACACCCTCAATTAGTTTGATTTGATCATCTAGGATTTTTTGAACGAGTAGGGCATTTTCCTCCATGCCTGGCTTGAACAAAATGCGCTCATCAGCAGCTAACTTGCTAAATTCGTCCTCTACGGGTGAATGACCCTCTAACGGAGAAAAATTATCGCAACCCGTAGATAGGACAAGAACTAGCATGGCGAAACATGCATAACAGCATTTCCTCCATAAAATTTGTAACAGAGGCATTTTCTCAATCCTGCTTGCTTGGTAGAAAAAGAGCAAACGGTATTGCAATTGGGCCAAAAAGCCCTCCCAAGACAACCCATAAAACTCGATTCAGATTCCTTTTCCGTGCGATTGCTAGGCAAACGACCATGCACACAAGGCTCAATACAAATAGGATGCTAACCATTTCATAATCTCTACGTGGTTGATTCAGACATTTAACGCCGCCAACACGGGCCGTAATGTAGGGGCAAAGCCCCGAAATGGAGGTCCAGCCAGCTTTGCTGGCGTTCGTGCTTGGCTTTGTTATGTTTTTGCTTCGTGCACACATTTAAAAGCGCTACCTTTTAGCTCCGGGCGCCAGCCATTTTGCAGTGCCGTTTGGATACTTGCCTCAATATCTTTAGGAGTTACAGGTTTTTCAAGGTTTCCTATCCAGCTATCGCAGCGTATCCACGGAAACGTAATGGATAACACCTGACCAGGACACTCTGCTAGCTCAACTGCCGCTGTCATGTCATCGCCAAAAGCACCTTGGCTATACGTAGGTTTACTTCGGATAGTCCAGCGGTACTCGACCGAATCAACGATAATTTTTCTAGATCCTTTTTTAGATATCGCCATAGCTCATACCAAAACATAACGCCCGCAACAGGGGCGACCAATACTATGCACTTTTTGTGCGAAACTGGAAACGCAGTGACCAGCACAAAAGGTGCATAGTATTGGGCGTCCCGCGGAGGCCCGAAGGGCCGGAGCATTCTGCTTGCGCTTGTTAGTTTTTGAGTCCACTGTACCTGATCTCACTTTACCGAGGGCGAGGCCAAATATATACCCCATTATTTACATAGTAAGACTTTAGTATCGGCAGTTTTCTAGCTTTAAATAGATCAGGAACTCCGCCGAATCGCTTTGGCTTCGCGTGTAGCAAACCTTTGAATTAGCGATTTCAATTGAAGCTTACGAATCTCTTTAAGTACGAGGACCTTAAATAGCTTGCTCTCCTTCCCAAGCTTGTAGTCCATTCTCCGTATATTTATTTCGCCACTCCTTGAGGAAAACTAACGCCCAAAGCAGCGGCGCGCGTTAGCGCGTCCAGCCCGCAGGGCGATGCTGCCTTTGTTTGTTATGTTATTACGCTTGATATACATATAAAACCAGCCAAACCATTAGAATCAAATACGCAACTATTGTGAAAATGAAAAAATTACGCCTTTTTCCTCTCTCTTGAGTTGGTATATATAGCCCATTGAGGCCAGTTATTGGTAGGAACAGTAGATACTCTAACCAATGCTTCGCAAACATTAGAGATAGTAATACTAATAGGTACGGGCGAATAGGATCGTTTGGATGAGGAAAGCTATACGCTACAGCGCTCCCAACTAACGCGAGCACTAAAAGAACACACCACTTTTGAAACTCAGTACCTATGAACATTATTCACCTAAAACATAACGCTTCAATAACCCGCAGCTGGAACGCAGCGAAGCGGAGTATAAGCTGTCGGGCGCCGAAGGCGCGTAGTTCATTGACTTGTTAACCCTGGAACTGGATGAAGGCATCATAAGCGTGATAGTGCTTAATGGCCTCCAGAACCTGACCAGAGTTTGGATTGCTTATTTGGGTACGTAGATTCTCTACAGCAGACTGAATATCTTGGACTGACAGAAAATACTGCAACCCCTCGAATGTTTCGCTAACTCCATCGTCCTCGATTACAGCTGCCGGGCTATCGAGTGACAACTCGCCTTCTGCAACGTATAAATCATGATCCCATTCTAGGGACTCTACGTTGTCAATGATCTCTTTTAGAACACCTTTCATCTTCGGACTCAAGAGGGTTAACGCCCGCCGCACAGGCGAGCAACTTGTTGCGAGTCCAGCGCACGAAGTGCGCGATTGTGCCGGCACTTGTTATGGCTACTCACTACTTCAAACCTTGCCAGTCCATATGTTCCGTTTCAAACATCTTACCTGTGAGCACCTCGTTAAAGCTTTCTTTTAGCTCTTTTGCTATTGCGCTTAAAGTAATACTGACTCTGTAATTAAGATTTCCATCTAACTCGGAAATTTTTTGTGATGGCACTGACATTTGATTAGTAGATGTATAGTCGAAATCGTTTGGGCTGAAATTTAGATCTGATATGTGACATTTTAATACTTCTCTTGCCCCTACTCCTTTAGGGATATATCCAATTTCAACTGATCTAGCAACGCAGGTGTTTTTAAATGTTCCTTTCAGCCATTTAGGTATTGCCTGGGTTGAAATATCTTCTACTCCAAAATATTCGTAACCAAGATCCTTCAATAACGGAAAAAGAAGCTCTTCTATCTTCTTAGAAAGTTCAATCTGATCCATAACTTCACTTACCATAACAGTTTATTAAAGAGCCAGTGGCTCACTATCCATTTGGCCACTATTTCTGGGATGGAGCTTCCAAGCTCGACAGAAAAGCCTTTAATTGCGCTAGGTTATAGACTATTCGTTCAAATAGTAACCAGAGATAGTGAGCCATCGGCTCAAGTCGCTGGGTTCAACCTCCCGCTCTTGAACACATTTTACCTATAATTAAATCAATAAGTTAGGGGGGACTTTCTGTGGATGTCAGCCATGGCTCTATAATTCGGGCCTTCGCACCGGCGATACGCCCAATCCACCACTGAAAATAACGGCCAGTATTACCCACTCGGAATCGCAATAGCCGCAATAGAGCTATGCACGGCCAGGCAGTTGGCCACTTCAACAATGCAGCTCGCCACTAAATCAGCCACATGGTCGGCGATATTTACCACTCCGCCGCCATCGGTTTGCAGGGTTTTGGTGGTGACATAAACACTGGTCATTGG
>NZ_JBGMEL010000038.1:0-4398 GCF_041447225.1 Microbulbifer echini
GATGGACGTTAGTGTAAAGCTGGATACCTCAAAGTTTGATCGAGCATCGGCTGAATTAAAAAAGCAATTACCTTATGCCAGTTCGGTTGCCCTAAATACGGTGGCGTTTCGTATACGGGGAGAAGAGCGTTCTGCGATGGGGCGCATCTTTGTAAATCCAGCGAAGCTGACACTGAACTCTGTACTGGTGAAGAAAGCCACTAAGCGCTCAGGTATCGCGAAGATCTTTATCCGTGATCAGGCAACCAACGGCACGGCGCCGAGTAAGTATTTGGCGCCGTCGGTTATCGATGTGAAGCGCAATGATAAGCGCTTTGAGCGTGCCCTTCGGCATATGGGCGTCCTGCCTTCTGGCATGTACGTGGTGCATGGCAAGGCGGCGAGATTAAACAGGCACGGGAATATCTCGGTCGGGACCTATAAAAAAATCCTGGCTGAATTACGGGGTAACCCTGGCTCTACAAGTGGGGCAGGTAGTGCGCAGAGTAAGAAGGGTAAATATTTCGTTGGCAAAGTGAACGGTGTCTTAGGGGTATGGAAAAGGGCAGGCGGTAAACGCCGACCAACGGTGAAACCCATTCTGATATTCCTCAAAGGAAAGCCCGATTACCGCAAGCGTTTCCCCTTCGTTCGTATTGCCGAAGGCATAGCGCGGCGTCACCTGCCGATTGAATTGGATAAAGCCATGGATCGTGCCATTGCGACCGCAAAGAGACGTTGAACGGGTCCTCCTGAGGGGGCCAACACACGGGTAATTCGAACCCCGCTTTTTTAACAGCTATCTGAAATTTCCTAGGGGGTTATACCTTGGCTGGTGATATCTCTCTTGATGATCAGGCCACTCAGTCTGGCTTTGCCCGATTGATCGGCGCTTCGCAGCCGGCAATTGCCAAGCATGTGCAGGCGGGCGTGCTTACCCAGGGGGCCAGTTTTAAGGTCTGGTTACAAGAATACTGCGAGCGGCTGCGTACTGAGGCGGCGGGCCGCCTGGCGAATGATGCCCGCAATCGCCGCGATATGGCCCAAGCCCTGGAATCCGAAGCCAATGCGCAACTGAAAATGCGCGAGCTGTATCGGCAAGACCAATTAATTCTGGATATTGAGTCCGTACGCAAGGCGATGGTGGAGTGGTCCACCATTGGCAAGAATGAATTTTTAGGCGCGGTGGAAAGCATCGTTATTGCTATCGAGAGCCAGCATGCCATTACCATCGACCGCGAACCCCTACAGCCAAACATTGACGCTGCCCTCAGAGCTATTGGCGGTTACGAAATCGAATCTCTCGCGCCTGGTGCAGGAGGTGCGCCAGACCTGGATACCGCAGCCTAAAATCCCGCTGATCGAGTGGCTGCCCGACAATATCAAACTGCCGTCTGAGGATAGCGACAACGCCGGCTATTACCGCAACGATTATGTGCCTTATTTCTGGGGTGTCATGCACGCGCTGGATAGCCCGATATCCTGGATGGTGGTGATGCAGAAGGCGGCACAAATTGGCTGGACCGTTCTACTGGCCACCGATATCTGTAAGGTCGCCGCCACCGACCCGGCCCGCATCCTGATGCTGTTTCCCAAGGATGAAAAAGGCCGGCTGTTTATGGATGAAAAGCTGGTGCCGATTATTGAAGGCTCACCAGCGGTGAATCGGGTGATCGATGTCACCACCAGCCGCAAGGGCGGCAGCCGCTCGACGCGGAAGAAATTCCCCGGCGGTGAGGTGCGTACCATTGGCTCCAACTCCATCTCCAATGTGAAATCCACCACCGCCCGCCGGGGCTATGTGGAAGAGCCGGACGATACCAACAAAGACGTCGGCGATCAGGGCGATTCCATTCGCCACCTGCGTGAACGTCTCAAGCGTATGCGCAATAAGAAATTAATTATCGGCGGCACCCCAGCGGTGGCCGATCTTTCCCAGGTGGAGCACTACACCAAACTCGGCACCATGCGCGTGCTGCCGGTGACCTGTCACGACTGCGGCGAGTCCCATGTGTTGGACTGGGAAAACGTCAGCTGGCTGGAAAAAGAGGGCGGCACCCCGCACCCGATATTCGGCCTGCACCAACCGGAAACCGCGGTGTATAGCTGCCCGGAATGCGGCAGCGCCTGGGATGACTACCGCCGCCAGGCCAATATCCTGCAGACCTGTAAAACCGCGCGGGAGAAGGGCGACGACTTTGCCGGCTGGGAAAAAACCCAATGCGGCGAAGACTTTGAGCCCGATGAAATCGAACCGATAGAAACCTTTATGGAGCTCTCGGAGCTCTATGTGTGTATTCCCGGCACCGGCCTTGCCGATGTAGTGCGGGATTTTCTTGAGGCCGAACACGAAGCCAAAAGCGGCGATGAATCCGCGCGCATCGTATTCCAGAACAACAAATTGGGCCGGCCCTACCAGTATGCCGCCAGTCGCTTGCTGGACCACGAAAAACTACAAGAGGCCGCTGAGGACTACCCGGAATTATCCTGCCCCGCTGGCGGCCTGCTGGTAACGGTCGGCATCGATGTGCAGCACGACCGCCTCGCGATATCGATACGCGCTTTCGGGCGCAATGAAGAAAGCTGGCAACTGTTCTGGGGCGAGATCGATGGCGATACCGCCGACAAGCGCGACGACTGCTGGGCGGCTCTGGATAAGTTGGTGTTCCAGAGTTTTAAGCACGAGCGCTTCGGCGAGATCCGCGCAGCGGCAGTCAGTATCGATTCTGGTGATGGGGGCACCAGCAACGCGGTGTACCACTGGGTCCGAACCCGCGATAAAAAATACCGCGGTGTGCTGGTGATGGCGATTAAAGGTGACAGTAACGACTTCGGCACCAAGGAAATTTTTAACCAGCCCCGGCAGGTGGATTTTAATAATCCCAAGCGCCGCACCAAGGCCGACCGCTTCGGGGTGAAGGTGTATATCGTGGGCACCCACAAAGCCAAAGACCTGATCGCCAAGCGTTTGCTGGGCACCAGTGCCTATATGCACAGCTGTAAGCATGTGCGGCAGGACTACTGGGAGCAGGTCACCGCCGAAGTCAAAGCCCCCAGCAAGAAAAACAAAGGCCGGGAAACCTGGCAGCCGCGCCCCGGCCGGCCCAATGAAGGCACGGATACCGAGGTCTACGCCTTACACGCCGCCCACGCCATGGGCATGCACAAATACAACGAGAAAAAATGGTCCACCCTCGAATCGCGGTTAGGCCAGCGCACCTTATTTAGCGAACCTCAACAAATACCCGAACAGCCTAAACAGCCCAAGCCAACCGCGAAAAATCCACGGCGGCCATCACAGCCCGCCGGCTCCCTACTGGATAGTTAAATGTCGAAAACCGCACAAGCCATGGTCGACCTCTATATCGAGGCCGAGATCGACGTGCTCGCCGGAAAAACCACGGTGATCAACGGCCGCCAATTTACCGCCGAGAACCTGCAGGAAATCCGTGCCGGCCGTCAGGAGTGGGAACGCCGCGCACTTCAAGAAAAACTCAAGGCCGCCGGCAAGCGTCGTGGGCCCGCCTACGCGAATTTTCATTGATGAATACATTAGATTCTTTCATCGGGTTCTTTGCCCCCGAGGCCGGGCTGCGCCGTGTGCAAGCGCGTCGCGCTTTAAAAGTCGTTGCCGCCTATGAAGCTGCACGCCCCAGCCGACTCAGAAAAAACCCCGCAGATAATCGCAGCGGCGATTTGGTGGCCGACGGGGATGTGGAAACCCTGCGTGGCCAGGCGCGGCACCTGGAGCAAAACCACGATTTTGCCTGTGGCATTCTCACTACCCTGGTCACCAATATTGTCGGCCCGCGCGGCATCGATGTGGAGTTCCAGCCCAAAACCTGGGACGGCGCTATCCATGAAGGTCTCGCCAGCCAAATGAATGAGGCCCATCAAGAGTGGGCGCGGCGCCCGGAATGTACCCGGCAATTTAGCTGGGCTAAAGCACAGCGGCTTTTGTGCAATACCTGGCTGCGCGATGGCGAAACCCTGCTGCGGCATTTGCAGGGCACGGTGCCCGGCTTAAAGCACCGCACCCCAGTGCCTTACACCCTCGAATGCCTGGAGCCGGATTTTTTGCCCGTTGGCTACAACGACCCCAGCCAACGCATCGTGCAGGGCATTGAAAAATCCGCCTGGGGCGAAGCCAAAGGTTTTTGGCTGTACGACGAACACCCCGGTGCTTCTCTGAACTGGCGTATGAAACGCAGACGCCACAGCGCCGACCATATCGAGCACCTGAAGTTTGTGCGCCGTCTGCACCAAACCCGTGGGGTTTCTATTTTTGCCGCGGTCATGAATCGCCTCAACGATATTAAAGACTATGAAGAAAACGAACGCGTCGCCGCCAAGATTGCCTCGGCCATGGTGGGTTTTATCCAGAAGGGCAGCCCTGATACTTATGACGCTGATTCTTAT
>NZ_JBGMEL010000038.1:4572-7375 GCF_041447225.1 Microbulbifer echini
ATCAGCAAAAACTACAACGGGACTTATAGCGCGCAGCGGCAGGAACTGGTGGAGCAGTGGGCCAACTACGAAACCCTCAGCCTGGAATTTTGTGAGGAAATTGTAGAGCCAGTCACCCGGCGCTGGGTGCAAATGGGTTTACTGGCGGATGCTTTTAATGTGCCGGCTGAAGTCGATCCGTCCACGTTACTGCACGTCGATTTTATTACCCCGGTGATGCCCTGGATTAATCCCGCCCACGAAGCCAGCGCCGATGAAACCCTGCTGGAAAACGTGCTGGTCAGCCCGCAGCAGACCATTCGCCGTCGTGGCAAAAAACCGGACGATGTGATTAAGCAAACCGCCGCCTGGCAGCAGAAATTAAAAGCCAGTGGCATTACCACCCCAGCCAAACGCGAAGCTGTACCCGCGCAACAAACTGAATCTGAATAGGAGGCAGCCATGCCGAATAAATCCTGGTACAGCATGACCGCTGCCGCCAACAACAGTGAAGCCGAGATCTATTTGTACGACACCATTGGCTACTGGGGCGTGACCGCAAAAGACTTTGCCCGCGATCTAAAAGCGCTCGGTGATGTCAGCAAGATCAATCTGCACATCAACTGCCCCGGTGGGGATGTGTTCGACGGTACCGCCATTTACAACCTGCTTAAAGATCACAAAGCCGAGGTGGAAACCTGGATTGAAGGCATCGCCGCGAGTATGGGCAGTGTGATCGCTCTCGCCGGGGATACCGTCCATATTGCTGAAAACGCCTATTACATGGTGCACAACCCCAGTGCCGGTGTGCGCGGTGATGAACGCGCTCTGGAAAAAACCAAGAGCCTGCTGGCCAAAGTCAAAACCACCATGATTGGTTTGTACGCCTCGCGCACCGGAATGTCTGCCGAAGATATCAGCCAAGTGATGGACGACGAGACTTGGTATACCGGCGCCGAAGCGGTAGCGGCCGGCTTCACCACCGATACCACTGCAGCAGTGGAAATGGCTGCAAGCTTCAGTGCTGATCACTTAAACCAATTCAAACATACCCCGCAAGCCATCAGCGCATTAGTCGCGCAGGGGCCAGCACCAGTTCGATTCCCGTTTGCCGTTGCAGGCACTCCAATCCAAACTCAAACCCAGGAAGCGCAAGCCATGACCACCTCCACCACGCCAGCCGCAACCGCCGCGCCCGAGGTCACCCCAGAAATGAAAGCCCAGATTGCCGCCGATGCCAGAGCACAATTTGCGATAGATGAGCAAAAGCGCAAAGACGATATCAAAGCCGTTTTTAAGGGCTTTGAGGCTCACAGTGTAGTGATGCAGGAATGTCTAAACGATATGGACTGCAGCGCCGAAAAAGCCAAAGACCAGCTGCTCACCGCGCTCGGCAGCCAAACCCCAACCCCCGTGCAAAGCTACAGCCTGGTGGTGCAGGAAGGCGAGGGCATCAAGCGCATGAAAGCCGATGCCGAAAATGCCATCGCCATGCGCGCCCTCGGTGAAAAACGCACCGAAGGCAACGAGCTCAGCGGCTACACCATGATGGAGATTGCCCGCATCCTGATGCAGGCCCACGGCCAGAATCTAGCGGGCCTGGATAAGATGGGCATCGTCGCCGCCGCCTTTACCCACGGCTCTGGAGACTTCGCCACGGTCCTCGGCAATATCGCCAATAAATCCATGCTCAAAGGTTACTCGGAAGCGGCAGAAGTCTTCCCGCAGTTTACCGCCACCGGCAACCTCAGTGACTTCAAGATCGCGACCCGCACCGACCTCGGCACCTTCCCCGCACTGCGCCAAGTGGCACCGGGGGCTGAATTTAAATACGTCAGCATCGGCGAGCGCGCCGAAACCGCCGCCCTGGCTACCTACGGTGAACTCTTCTCTATTAATCGCCAGGCCATCATCAATGATGACCTCGGAGCCTTCACCCGTATCCCACAAAAGATGGGGCTCGCCGCCGTGCGCACTGTGGGTGATCTAGTGTTCAGCATCCTGCTCAATAATCCCAAGATGGCCGATGGCAAAGCCCTGTTCCATGCCGACCATGGCAACCTTGCAGAAAAGGGGAGTATCAATACCGCCAGCATCGACGCCGCACGGGTATTGATGGGCAAACAGAAGGACGGCTCCGCTTTCCTGAATATCCGCCCTAAATTTCTGCTGTGTGATATCGCCGATGAGGGGGCCGCAAAAGTTGCCCTGGAATCGGAATTCGAAGTGGGTGTTTCCGAGAAATCCAACACTGTACCCAACAGCGTGCGCAATATTGCCAGCGTAATTTCGGATGGTCGCCTCAGCGGACACAATGGCTGGTACCTCAAGGCCGACCCAGTAGCGCACGACACGATCGAAGTGCTCTACCTGGATGGCCAACAGGCCCCGGTGCTGGAACAGCAAAACGGCTGGAATATTGACGGGGTGGAATTCAAAGTACGCCTCGATGCCGCTGCCAAAGCCTGGGATGCGAAAGGCATGGTGAAAACCCCCAAAACCTAATACCCAGTTCAAACCGAATCAAACCTCAAAGAATCCAAAAAGGGCCGCATCACGCGGCCTTTTTGCTTTCAGTTACAAACCCAATCGAGAGAAAGAGAATGGCTACGAATTTTGTGCAAGATGGACGCATGCTGAATGTCACCAACAGCACCAGCGCGGATATTACCTCCGGCCAGGTGGTACCGGTCGGCGCAGTGCTCGGTGTGGCGATGGATGATATCGCCGTGGGTGAAACCGGCGTGCTCGCCATTGATGGCGTATTCACTGTGCCCAAGGTATCCGCCGCAGAGATCAATCAGGGCGAAAGCCTCACCTGGGT
>NZ_JBGMEL010000039.1:0-6341 GCF_041447225.1 Microbulbifer echini
GCTCAAGGTAGAAAACGGCACAGAGCAATTCCAGCAGGTTATTCACTACCAATACGACCCCTTGGGCCGCCGTATTGGTAAAGCGAGTGAAAGCGAGCAAACCGATTTTCTCTGGGATGGCGACGTACTCCTGCGGGAAAACAAAACCGATATCCAGACCCAGCAGGATATCAATACCCGTACCTACTACTTTGAGCCGGGCACTTTCAAACCTGTTGGATTAAAAGAAAACAAACAAGATAAAGAGCAGGTTTATCACTACCATCTGGATCACCTGGGAACTCCAGATACCCTCACTAATCAGGATGGTGAAGTGGTATGGAGTGTTGCCTACAAGAGTTATGGCAATATTGCTCTGGCCCATGAAAATCAGATAGAGCAGCCGATTCGTTTCCAGGGGCAGTACTTTGATGAAGAGACTGGCCTGCACTACAACCGGTTTAGGTACTATGATCCGCAGGTTGGGGAGTTTACTCAGCAGGACCCGGTGGGGCTGCTGGGGGGAGTTAATAATTATCGGTATGTACCCAATCCAGTTACTTGGATAGACCCCTACGGGCTAACTAGTAAAGATTGTCCACCAGTGAATTCTTGGAATGAATTTCAGAGAGACACTAAAGGGCATTTTGCGAATAGCTCTGAAGCGGCTAAGTCATATCAAAAGATGAAAGAAGTGGCTGCGATGGGCGGTCGCACTGAAAAGCTTAAACGACCGGATCCGTCAACTTACTTGCCGCAGTCCTATATTAATGCTCATTTAGATAAATTTCAGAATGAAGGGGCTGGGTTTATTGCTATTCAAGGTTGGATGGAAAACCCTGAATATCCAACTCTCCCTCCACGTAAATTTGTTGGTTTACGATCTGAAATGGATGCTGTTATAGAAAAATATGAGTCATCTGGCCGTGATTGGACGGTTTTAAGGGATGAGCTGAGTTTAGGTAATGTAGATTTGAGTGACGAGAAAATAGTTTATGTGGTGATAGAGCCAGGAGATACAAGGTTTACTTATGATATTCCTGATGGTCGTGAAGCTGGCGCATATGAGGGAGAATGGGTCCCAGGAGGGAAAACTAAAGGTGGAACTAGCGAGGCTGCTTTAGTGGGTTCTGAGAAAATTGCACATGATAATAGCGCAGATGAACTAATGAATAATTTTTCAAAATCCAAGCGTATTCGGTGAGTTCTATGGTTAATTTATTTGAATTGGCTCTAAATAATAAAGAAACAGATAACTTTTTTAGAGGAGAGGGTGTCTACTTTGTTCCAAGTCCTGATTACGAAGGGCATGTACATGGAGCAAACATAAGTGGTCATGCGCATACATTTTTAAAAGCATCTTCAGATAATGGCAAAAAGTTTGACGATTCTTTTATAAATTTTATAAAGGACCTGTCTCTCACGGAAGCAGATCTATCTAACTTTCTTGCAAATTTTTCATCATATGTGGCTCAGAAAAGTTCACATAAATTACCGGGGTCCAATTTGTTTTTAGAAATGGATTCTTTGGAGTCTACTCTTGTAAAAAATTACTTGTTAAAGTTTAAGAGTGCAGGTGCCTTGAATGAATATAAGGATAAATTAAACACGCATGCTAGTTTTGCTTGCCGCAAAGGAAATGAGATTTTAAAAAAAATTCTCGAAGAGCTTGAAATGGAGTAGCATGTTGGGCTCAAACATCTAAATGTGTAGTTTGGAAACCCAGGGCAAATTGTAGAGTGGTCCTATAAGCCTTGCTGCTGGTTCCATTAAGCCCTTAAAACTACTTTAAAGTTTCGGTTGAGATAGACTACTTTTGTGGACATCTAATACTCCCACCCCTAAAAACCGGCTACCGCTTCCACTTCGAATGGGATGCCGAAGGTCCCTCGGCCCGCTGTGTGCGCCAGTGGGGCGATCCTATCGATGGGCAGGCCACATACAACTACCAGTTTGATTGGGATGATGATGGCAGGGTGTCACCGTAACTGATACCCGCGGCGGTAAAGAGCGTTACCGCTTCAATGAGCGCGCCCTGCCCATTTATCACCGCGACCCGGAAGGTGCCGAGACCCTTTACAGTTACAACGACCTGGGCCAGATCACTAAGGTACAGCTGCCAAGCGACGATGGCAGCTTGCGCGAAGAGATTTATCAATACGATGATCAAGGCCACTTGGTACAAAAAACCGATGCCGCCGGCAATAAGCACCGCATTGAATACAATAGCGAGGGCCTGCCCGCAAAAGTTACGGACCCTGCGGGCAATAAGTGGCAACGCGAGTACAACAAAAAAGGTCAGATCGCTGCCACCAAAGATCCTCTCGGCAACAGTACCCAGTATGGCTATAACCCCGTTGGTCTGATCGGCAGTGTTACCGACCCACTGGGAAATACCACTCGCTACTTGTGGAATCCTGAGGGTAAACTCGCCGCGCCCAGCACTACCGCTACGACAGCGCTCGCCGCCTGGAAGAAGTACAACACGCTCCTGGCCAGGTCACTCGCTACGAATACGACGCCCAGGATCGCATCCATGCGGTAATCACCCCAGATGGTGCTCGCACCCAATACAGCTACAACCCTCAGGGATTACTGGCCGAAGTTACCGACTCCGAAGGTCGAAGTACCTGCTACGCCTACGACGGCCTCAGTCAGGTTAAGACCCGCACCAACCCGGACGGCAGCCGCCTGGAATATCACTACGACGGCGAGCGCAACTTAGTCGGCCTCACTAACGAAAACGGTGAGCGCTACCAGCTTAAATACGATCTGAACGAGCGCCTGATTGAAGAAGTTGGCTTCGACGGCCGCGTTACCCGCTATGCCTACAACCGCGCCGGCCACCTGATTAGCTCCAGAGCGGTCACGGATACTGATACCGGCAAGGGAATCGACACCATCTTCGAGCGCGACCCCTTCGGCCGCCTATTAGAAGAAGTGACTCCCGACGGCATCACCAACTTCCGCTATAACCGCAGCGGGCAGTTAACCGAAGCGGAAAATGCCCACCGTAAACTGCGCTGGGAGTACGATGCCAACGGCCGTGTTGTGGCCGACTGGCAGGGCAAAGAGAAACTGAGCCACCAATACGATGCCGTCGGCAATCGTATTGCCACAACATTACCCGATGGTGAAGTACTGAACTTCGCCTTCAACCCCGTCGGCCAATTCCAAAGCCTGTACCGCCGCCCAGTAGGTGGCGACACCGATTATCTGATCACCAGCATCAGTCACGATGAACAGGGCAGGGAACGCCAGCACGGCAATGGGCTAGAAAGCCAGAGAGACTACGATCCTCAGGGCCGCCTGCAAAAACTGCGCCTGGGCAAGGCCAATGGTCCGGTATCTGATCCAACTCAGTCAAACTCCATTCTGGAGCGCCGCTACCAGTACAACAAAGCTGGCCAGATCGCGCAAATTGAGGACAGCCTGCGCGGCACCCGCAGCTACCATTACGACGCACTCGACCGCCTTACCCAGGTAGACGGCCCCAACCCCGAATACTTTGTGCACGACCCCGCACACAATATTCTGGCCGCCGCCAATTCAAAAGACGAAGCCAAGCAACAGGCCAGCGCCACCCAGGTCAAAGGCAACCGTTTAGCCTTCCGTGGTGATACCCACTACCGCTACGACATTCATGGCAACCGCATCGCCGAACTGCGCGGTAAAGGGCAAAAACTGCAAACCCGCTACCACTACAACAACCGCCAACAGCTGGCCTGTGTAGAAAAGCTCAAGGTAGAAAACGGCACAGAGCAATTCCAGCAGGTTATTCACTACCAATACGACCCCTTGGGCCGCCGTATTGGTAAAGCGAGTGAAAGCGAGCAAACCGATTTTCTCTGGGATGGCGACGTACTCCTGCAGGAAAATAAAGTCGATATCCAGACCCTGCAGGATCTCAATACCCGTACCTACTACTTTGAGCCGGGTACATTCAAGCCTGTTGGTTTAAAAGAAAACAAACAAGATAAAGAGCAGGTTTATCACTACCATTTGGATCATCTGGGAACCCCAGATACCCTTACCAACCAAGATGGTGAAGTGGTATGGAGTGTTGCCTACAAGAGCTATGGCAATATTGCTCTGGCCCATGAAAATCAGATAGAGCAACCGATTCGTTTCCAGGGCCAGTACTTTGATGAAGAGACTGGCCTGCATTACAACCGGTTTAGGTATTACGATCCGCAGGTTGGGGAGTTTACTCAGCAGGATCCGATTGGACTTCTAGGTGGAGTTAATAATTATCGGTATGTACCTAATCCGGTAACTTGGATAGATCCTTTAGGTTTGTCATCTAAAGATTGTCCCCCTAAGCAAGCCCCTGAGAGGAAAAATAAACCTAGCTTGTTTGGTAAAATTAAATCGCTGTTTACTGGAAAGTCAGAAAAGACCAATAGTGCTCCGCCACCACCCAAGGATACCGTTGTACAGGTCGATAAAGGTACACCTGTTGCAATTATTAACGGAAAAGCCTTTGATCCAACTGTAATGCATGGAAAAGGTTTTCATGGAATGAGAATACCTGAAGGTATGTCTATTGATGATTTATTCGCGAATGGCTTGCCGGCAAAGAGTAATAATAATGATCTTATAAGTCATGCCAATGGTGGAGAAGATAGCGCATTTAGGGGTACAGCCCCCTTTATTAAGAGCCCAATGGCTGATTATGGAGGCCCAATAGATTGGGCCGACGAAGGAGGGATCGTTGTTAAGATTGAGGGAGCACCAATGTTTAATGTTAATGAGCTACTTGAGGGAAGAGTAGAGAATGCTTTTGGTGGGTTTGGGGGCAATAGATTTACAGCAGAAGCAGAAAATGCTGTATTTGCAGACGTAAAGTCCGAACATATTAAAGCCATTGCAAAGGTTAAAGAGGGTCCACGAGGAAGATTAGAGCTTGATGAGTGGATCGAAAACCCTAATTTTGGAAAAGGCCCCGAAGAATGAGTGATTTTAAATCAAGGTGGAAAACACCTTTAGGTATTAAGAACGCATTAGAAATCGTCTCAGCGTTAAAATCAGATCAATCTTTGGATGAATATCTGAATGATACTTCTTTATCAGATAAATATAGTGATAATGATCGATATTTTGATCAACTGTTTGATCTGAGAGGGATGGTGATAGATGGGCAAGCATTTTCTAATTGTAGTTTTAGTTATTTAAATTTGAGCTATTGTATATTCACTAATTGTAATTTTTTCAAAGTTAATATGTTCAATAGTAGGATGCATGAATCTTATTTTAGAGGATGTGAATTTATGTCATGTGGTCTCGAAGCTATATATGGTTGTGATACGAGGTTTGAAGATGTTAACTGGAAAATGTCTAGCTTTAGTTCGAGTTATCTTATTGGTCCGCAATTAATTAAATCTAGTATAGCGGATTGTGACTTTTCTTCCTCTAGATTGGTTTCACCTGATTTTACTAAAACAAAAATTATTAATAGTGATTTTTCTTGGGCGAGAGTTGCGCCTACTGAGAGTTTTATAAAAGCTGTTAAGAAAAATAAAAAAACAATAAATTTAAATGCTGTTGAATGGCTTAGTCCTGATGGTAAAGCCATCAAGAATCCTTTCGAAAAGCCAAGGTTGTTTAAATTATTTGGCTCAATGGGGGATGGGTGAATGCATGACGTCAGAGTATAGTGTTAAAGATAAAATATTCTATATTTTATGTTTAACTAACTGCCTGGGTCCATAGGCTCTACAAAAGACCATTATAATATTGGAAAGATAAGCTTAGTCATCTATATAAATTCTCCGGTGACAGTATCGCCATTGTATATCTCTGACAGAGAAGTCCTTAAATTTGCCCTTAATCCTTTCCGTCAATTTTAAAGTGTTTATTGCCGTCCAGTTGGTAGTAATATCAATGTGAGCGCTCATCAAATTCCATCTAAAACCTTGAAATCCATCCAGATATGCTCCTGATTTTTAATAATTAGGAGATACGCATGACTATTCAAAGCAAATTAAATTTTTGGATAAAATACCTAACCCATTGGAAGGATAGCGACCTTTTCCAAGTCGCCTACTACCAGTAGCACCAGCTAAGGCTCAGCACCTTCACTTATTGGCGCAGCAAGCAGAGCAAACAAGCACCCAAACTAATGCCAATAACTATACCTACCTCATAAGCTTCTATGATTATCACTTTGTCGGGTAATATTCAGATACAAATGCCGTTATCTGAACTGAAAAAGGAGAATAATTGGGGTTAGAGAAATAAATGGAATAAAAGTAAATTATTGTCGTTTAATTAACCTTTAATCAGGTTTATGTTCACTGGCTACGAATACGACGCCCAGGATCGCATCCATGCGGTAATCACCCCAGATGGTGCTCGCACCC
>NZ_JBGMEL010000040.1:0-2500 GCF_041447225.1 Microbulbifer echini
TCTCTGTCTCTGTCTTTCTCTTTTGTTTTTCTTCTTGGCTTTTTGTTGATTATTTTTTTCAGACATAAAAAAAGGGCCACCCTATTGGGTGGCCCTTTCGGAATATAAGCCTGACGATGACCTACTCTCACATGGGGAAACCCCACACTACCATCGGCGATGTTGCGTTTCACTTCTGAGTTCGGTAAGGGATCAGGTGGTTCCACAACTCTATGGTCGTCAGGCAAACTGGCTTGGGTTGGCTTTGGTCTTATAAGCAATGTGCTCGGCCTGCCGTGTTATCGCTGTTTGCCTCGGTCATTTTATTGACCGGCGATAACCCCAAATAAGTCGGTAAAATAATCTGTAGTAATACACCGCAAGTCGGATATTGTGTGTCTTTCTTTCCACAATCCGCTAGCTTACGCTAGTCGTTAGTAACCATCTCTGTTGTATGGTCAAGCCGCACGGGCAATTAGTACTGGTTAGCTCAACGCCTCACAGCGCTTCCACACCCAGCCTATCAACGTGGTAGTCTTCCACGGCCCTTTAGGGGAATCAAGTTCCCAGGGAGATCTTATCTTGAAGGAGGCTTCCCGCTTAGATGCTTTCAGCGGTTATCCCGTCCGAACATAGCTACCCGGCAATGCCACTGGCGTGACAACCGGAACACCAGAGGTTCGTTCACTCCGGTCCTCTCGTACTAGGAGCAACTCTTCTCAAATCTCCAACGCCCACGGCAGATAGGGACCGAACTGTCTCACGACGTTCTAAACCCAGCTCGCGTACCACTTTAAATGGCGAACAGCCATACCCTTGGGACCGGCTTCAGCCCCAGGATGTGATGAGCCGACATCGAGGTGCCAAACACCGCCGTCGATGTGAACTCTTGGGCGGTATCAGCCTGTTATCCCCGGAGTACCTTTTATCCGTTGAGCGATGGCCCTTCCATACAGAACCACCGGATCACTATGACCTACTTTCGTACCTGCTCGACATGTCTGTCTCGCAGTCAAGCGCACTTATACCATTATGCTCATTGCATGATTTCCGACCATGCTGAGTGCACCTTCGTACTCCTCCGTTACTCTTTGGGAGGAGACCGCCCCAGTCAAACTACCCACCATACACTGTCCTCGATCCGGATAACGGACCAGAGTTAGAACCTCAAACATACCAGGGTGGTATTTCAAGGACGGCTCCACAGTAACTAGCGTTACTGCTTCAAAGCCTCCCACCTATCCTACACAAATAGGCTCAAAGTTCAGTGCAAAGCTGTAGTAAAGGTTCACGGGGTCTTTCCGTCTAGCCGCGGGTACACTGCATCTTAACAGCGATTTCAATTTCACTGAGTCTCTGGTGGAGACAGCGTGGCCATCGTTACGCCATTCGTGCAGGTCGGAACTTACCCGACAAGGAATTTCGCTACCTTAGGACCGTTATAGTTACGGCCGCCGTTTACCGGGGCTTCGATCAAGAGCTTCGCCGAAGCTAACCCCATCAATTAACCTTCCGGCACCGGGCAGGCGTCACACCGTATACGTCCTCTTACGAGTTTGCACAGTGCTATGTTTTTAATAAACAGTCGCAGCCACCTGGTCACTTCGACCGGCCTCAGCTTAGGGAGCAAGTCCCATCACCAAAACCGGCGTACCTTCTCCCGAAGTTACGGTACCATTTTGCCTAGTTCCTTCACCAGAGTTCTCTCAAGCGCCTTGGTATTCTCTACCTGACCACCTGTGTCGGTTTAGAGTACGGTTCACTATTGCCTGAAGCTTAGAAGTTTTTCCTGGAAGCATGGCATCAACCACTTCACTCACCGAGGTGAGCTTCGTCATCAATTCTCAGCCTTAGGGACCCGGATTTGCCTAAGTCCCCAGCCTACAACCTTAAACATGGACAACCAATCGCCATGCTGGCCTAGCCTTCTCCGTCACTCCGTCGCAGCAATAGCGAGTACAGGAATATTAACCTGTTTCCCATCGACTACGGCTTTCGCCCTCGCCTTAGGGGCCGACTAACCCTGTCCCGATTAGCGTTGGACAGGAACCCTTGGTCTTCCGGCGGGGAGGTTTTTCACCCCCCTTGTCGTTACTCATGTCAGCATTCGCACTTGTGATACCTCCAGCAGACCTCCCGATCCACCTTCAACGGCTTACACAACGCTCCTCTACCATGCTAATAAATTAGCATCCGCAGCTTCGGTTACCAGTTTTAGCCCCGGTATATCTTCCGCGCAGGCCGACTCGACTAGTGAGCTATTACGCTTTCTTTAAAGGATGGCTGCTTCTAAGCCAACCTCCTAGCTGTCTGGGCCTTCCCACATCGTTTCCCACTTAACTGGTATTTGGGACCTTAGCTGGCGGTCTGGGTTGTTTCCCTTTCCACGACGGACGTTAGCACCCGCCGTGTGTCTCCCGCGATTGCACTCCTCGGTATTCGGAGTTTGCATGGGGTTGGTAAGTCGGGATGACCCCCTAGCCCAAACAGTGCTCTACCCCCGAGGGTGAGACGCGAGGCG
>NZ_JBGMEL010000041.1:0-5689 GCF_041447225.1 Microbulbifer echini
AGCTTACTAGCCTACAGCCAGCTGGCCTCTCTCGCTATTGCCAAGTGTGTCGGTTGTTATGGGAATCTAGGCATCAACTATTCATCGAATGGAGAGAATCAGTGTTTAAACAACTTCTAACACTCACACTTTGCTCAATTTTTTCTAGCTCAATATTAGCAAAATCCATATTAATTGATGGCCAACAAATTGAAATCGGTGAAATTGCTGTGAATGGCACTGGCTGTCCAGCCGGATCTGTTACGGCTACAGCAACAGATGACAATAAAAATATCGCCATATTATTTAGTAAGTATAGTGCCGTTACAAATTCAACAAGCCCGATTGCCAGTTCTGATTGTAACTTAGCCCTACCTTTAAGTGTTGAACCTGGATTTTCAGTAGGAATACTTGATATTGATTGGCGAGGCACAGTATTTTCAGCCCCAGGATCCCATATCAACTTTCATCGAGAGTATTTTTTTTCTGGCAATCAAGGCCCTAGCCATGATCACAACTGGAATAGCTCAGGATTCGAGAACTTCATCCTTAATGATCGTCCACCATTCGCTTATTACTCCGGCTGTGATGGAGAAGCACTAATTGCCAGAGCCGATACTGTAGCCACAGTAATTGGTGCTGACAGTCTGTTTTCTTTGCGCTCTGCAGATGTTGGTGCACAATTGCTTTTAAACATTCAAATTATTCCTTGCGAAGAATAATAAAGAGTAGTTAAGGGCAACAATAATCACTCCCCACCCTAAGTATGGTGGGGAGTAATTGATAAACATATCATTAAAGCTAACCTGTTTAACTCACCTGGCAATTTTTGTATTCGCCGTTAAAAAGCGATTTTACTTTCAGACTTACCACACCGCCCCGGCATAGCTAGTCAGAGACAAGTTGTCAATAAGGGTATGATCAAGTACTTGCAGGTGTTTAACCTGCCAGATACCATTGAACAGTGCCCAGGCATGCGGGCTTCCAATGAGTACTCCATTGTGCAGAGTCAAACGGGTAATACTAAATGGTATGCGCGAAGAGTCCTCTAGTATTCTGACCGACGTTATTCTCCTGCACACGATAATGGCTGGCTACTACGCGGTACATACGCGGGCCACCACTGGCATCTCACGTATCGAAGTAGCCCGCAGTGCTGTTGAGCCCATGTTGGCACCTTAAGCAATCGACGGAACCATCAATGTCATTGCCAAAGAGGTAAAGGGAACCAACCTCAATATCAATCCATCTATGGAGGACAACGATAACAATGGCGAGAGTAAGATACCTTCTCAAGAAAACACCAGTTAAATTGTGCCCTTCTCCCACGACCTGGATGAACGGAACAACCTGATCCTTCGCACAACCTATACCGTCTCCAAGGTTTTTGGCGGCCCCAGGGGAACAGTATTGGTTCTGTTTTGCACGAATAAAATCGTGCTGGGTAACGCCACACCAAAGGGTACAAACACTGTCGGCTATTGGGCTCTCGATATGCAACAAACTATTGTTATCGGTGAAAACCTTAGCCGGTGCATGCAACAATTCCAAGTCAATGACTCTTGCCTGGCATTGCTGGCGGAGTACCGAAGATTGCATCCGGTATTCACCATGCTGCAGAGAAACAGACAACTGCAACAGGTACTGGGCGAAATTCACGGTATGGCTTTTTGTTAGCTAATGAGCCCTAAACGCTGGCTCAGGGGTTGTGTCGCTGGTGAGTAGTTACAGACCTTTAGAACAGCGCTTTGATTTTCATTGTGTCAACAACGACTAGGAAGCACACAGATGGAGTAGATGGGCACCAACACCCTTCTGATGCCCCCAATCACCTGTATCTATTAACTAGAGAGTTATCAACCAAAAGTCAGAAGTCCATGAGCACTACCGTACCGATCCCTCCTCAAGATGTGTACCAACCGGGGGTTATCAAATCAACAAAGTTCAAGCCCAGGAAGTAAATGGCCACTCACATTCTTGATCTCACAGACCGCTCACCAGCCATTAAAACCGTTTATCCTAATTTGGCTGCATAAGTTAACACCTCTCGTAGAATGGCACTCATTCCACAAATAAGCACGAGAGAAATACTAATGGCGTTTTTCAAATTCAACTTAGCTAAGGCCAACGCTAGCTTGAAGTCACTCTTCCTGATATCCAGCTTGTTATCCAGCACTGGCATGGCAAATGGCATCGATGGTGAATGGAAAGCAACAGTTCAAGTAACTGACAAAGAATGGCTCCCAGTCATTGTCCATATTGACGAAAAGAATGGTGAATGGTCGGGTGAAATAGACAGCCCTGCCCAACAGAAGTACGGGGTCGAGATATCACGATTGCAGGTGAGTGAGAACACTATCTCTTTTGCTGTAGAAGAACTCAATATCGCCTATAAAGGGGTCTACAACCCTATAGTTGACCTTATGTTCGGCAGTAACACTCAGGATGAATCATACCCCCTTAACTTTAGAAAAGTAATTGACAGTACCCCTGAGAATCGACCTCAGACACCTACAGTACCTTTTCCATACACTGTTGAAGACATTCGTTTTAAAAACAAGACAACAAACCACATCCTTGCAGGAACCTTGACCAAGCCAAAGTCTACGATCAAAGCAACGGCGGTGCTTATTAGTGGCTCTGGCCCTCAAGATCGGGATGAAACAGCCTTTGGACATAAAGCCTTCGCGGTAATTGCCGATCACTTGACACGACAGGGATATGCTGTTTTTCGTTATGATGAACGTGGTATTGGCGAATCAACCGGCGACTTCTTCGCAGCGACAACTAAAGATTTTGCCCAGGATACTAATGCAGTGGTTGAATATCTTAATAGCCGTAGCGACCTCCCCTTGGGTAAAGTGGGTTTAATTGGACACAGTGAAGGCGGTATGATTGCCCCCATGGTTGCCAGTAGTCGTGACGATATTGCATTTACAATTCTTCTTGGTGGCCCTACCGTAAAGATCCAAGAACTACTTGTTGACCAATGGCACAAAGATCGGATACATAACGGCACAAAGGTACAAACTTCTCAAAAAATTAGTCAGTTGGATAAGTTAGTTTTTCAACAGCTTGCAGCACTTAGCGAAGGACAAAGCATTACAGAGGAGATTCACCAACTGCTGTACAAGAGCGTAGAATTAGAGGGTTTGAAGGACGATAAACTGGAAGCACAGGTTGAACAACTGAAGAGACAATATTCTACACCTTGGTTTAGATACGCTGTCCGATTCAATCCCGAGCACTACCTGAAAGAAACTAAGAGCCCTTTATTAGCCTTGAACGGCTCACTAGATTTTCAGGTTGATGCAAAAATGAACCTAAATAATTTAGAGAGAATATTAAGTTCCACAGACCATACAGATTATAAAGTGATTGAGCTAGAAAAAATGAACCACCTTTTCCAAGTTGCAGAGAAAGGTTCATTTGCTGAATATGCTGAATTAGAAGAAAGCTTCTCACCTATAGCCCTGAACCTGATGACAGATTGGTTAAATGAACGCTTCTAGAATTCATCCATACTATCAGAGTACGGCCCCCTGAATGGGGGCTACCTTATAAATAGATGTAAACCATATGAGACTTCTTAAATCCCCAACCCTAACAGCAAAATTTTTGTCCTACCATTTTGGCGGCTGGTTACTATTTTCATTAATAAATGCCCTTTCTTTAGGGCTACTTACCCAAGATCATTTCGACAAAATCACCATTCACATAGCCACAGTAGCGTTCACCGTAGGCCTCTCTACTCTTGGGATTCGAGAAATCATATGGCGTCTCAATCTATTTGATAAGAACTGGCAGAAACAATGGATCTACTTTATAGCAACGTCTACTATTCTTGGATTTATCTGTGCTTGCATTTCAGTAAGTTTTATATATGTGTATTATAACCTTGTGGGACATACTGTGCCCTCTTCTTTCTGGGGGGGCGTCCTAGACAACTGGCTCTTCCTAATTATTCTAATGATCACATGGACACTGGTTTATTTCACCATAGTCAATCAGGATCGTCTGCACAAAGCCAAAGAAGATGCCACACAGCTCAAATTACAACTGAATGAAGTTAAAATGAGCGCACTAATGGGACAACTCAACCCTCACTTTTTATTCAATGGTCTGAATAATATTCGTGCACTTATCCTTGAGGATAAGCAAAAGTCAAGAGCGATGCTAACAAACCTTTCAGATCTATTACGCTATACCTTGATGGCACATAAGCAAAATGCCGTGTCATTGCGGGATGAGCTGGAGATAGTTTGTCAATATATAGAATTACTTAAAATTCAATATGAAGACCGCTTAATTTTTAGACTGGACATTGATCAAAACTTGATGGCAGAGAAAATTCCACCACTACTAATCCAGTTACTTGCAGAAAATGCCGTGCGGCACGGTATTGAAAAAACGAAAAAGGGCGGTGTATTAACACTAAAAGCCTCTAAAGATAATAACCATATGCACATTACAGTAACAAACCCAGGTAACTTAAAAAAATCCACACAAAAAATATCTACCGACAGAGTAAAACCAGTTAAAAAAGATGAAAATAGTAATACCGGCTTGGGGCTGATTAACATTAAAAACAGACTCGCCATCCAATACGGAGAGCAATCAAATTTCAAAATCGAGCAACAGGGCCTCAATGTGGTTGCTCAGTGCCAGATTCCAATCTCAATCAAACAAGAAGTGGTATAAGCAGTGAAAGCCATTATTATTGAAGACTCTCGTCTCGCTCGCAATGAACTAAGGGAATTACTAAAGCCTCACAAGGCGATTAACCTGGTAGCCGAAGCGGAAAACTGTGAACAAGCCGTTTCTCTTATTTCAGAAGAAAAGCCAGACCTGATATTCCTGGATATCAACCTACCTGATGGAAGCGGATTTGATATACTCGAGAAACTTCGATTCACACCTAAGGTGATTTTCACAACGGCCTATGATGAATATGCTATCAAGGCATTCGAAGTAAACGCTTTAGACTATCTGCTCAAACCAATCAACCCAAATAAATTGAAGCGCGCTATTGACAAAGCCCTTAATGACACAACATTCACAACTAATGACTTAACAAACTATTTAGATTCTGAAAGCAAGATATTCATCAAAGACGGTGAAAGGTGCTGGCTAATTGAAGTCGGCAAAATTCGCTATTTTGAAAATTGCGGAAATCATGCCCAAGTATTTTTTGAGGACCAAAAACCATTTATCTATAAATCATTATCTAAGATTGAACAACGCTTAAACCCAGAATTATTCTTCCGAGCCAACAGACAGCAGATCATCAACCTAAACTTTATTAAGAATATTGAACCCTGGGTCAATAATAGCTTGCTTGTCATCATGACTGACGAAAAAGAAATAGAAGTCGCCAGGAGGCCGGCCTCTCGACTAAAAGAAATGCTAAGCCTTTAAGCTAAAAAAACGCAAAACCGGATTATAGATATTTGAGGGCCGCAAGGTTGGTTAGCAGTCAGACCCAATATGAAAATTCAGCTATCACCAAAGCTGGCCCTTCAGCACCAAATGATTAATTTTCACCGGCTCAAAGTCGCCACTTCTATTTCAATCTATCCCCTTTATTAACCCGGCGGACAAATACTTCCATTATGCTGCATATTTAATCGATTCATGCCGGAAGTAAGATGCTACACGCGCAGGTTTCTTTTGTAACATTCTCATGTGAGAAAGCACTTTGCTTTTTAGC
>NZ_JBGMEL010000042.1:0-4078 GCF_041447225.1 Microbulbifer echini
TTTACGGCGCTTCAGATTGTATTCTGCTTCGGCAAAGGTGACTTGGTGCATGATCTATCGTAGCCTTGACGGATAACTGAATACTACCAAATTGGCTCGGAATTATTCAGAGGTTCCCTAGTGCTTCAGAAGATTTGGCATCTTCTTTGGCCTGCTTAAGAATTTCAGGGTTCATTTTCCTATCCAACTCATCAAGAGGTTTAGAGCTTTTTTTAAACATAATACACCTCAGTTATATTGCTCATATAAGCTTTCAGCTAATGCGATATTCTTTTTGTAAAATTTTTTCTCATTCGCCCCATCTTTCACACCATTACATAAAAGCAGGGCTTTTCTATCCGGATCAAAAGCAAAAAAAAAATTCTATACGGTCTATTTTGGGCATTCACCCTCATCTCTTTTAAATTCTTGACCTTCTTTGCACCATACAGTGTATCCACATCAGGTCTCCCAAGGCTGGGGCCTGATCGCTTTAGACGTTCAATGCCGGCCCTAATCTTAAGCTGAACAAACTCATCCAACCCTAAGAACCACTCCTCATCCTCCTGAGTTATCCTTATCTCCCAATTAGGGAAGCCCTACCTAGAACAAAATCTCCCCAACCCCCATTTCACAGGATTTAACCCACTTTTCCTGCCCAAATTTAGCAGTTTCCTCGATAGAATCCCGCAGATTGCCCCTACTCGCCCCGATTGCTAAGATGCGCGCCTGCCGCTATGGCCCGGCTCCCCCACAGGCTGAGCATTCTGCCCGTGGAGCCGCTAGCAAGCCGATTTTCCCAAGCGTTACCCTCGCCTATCCGCTACGCGGAGGCCCGAGGCTTTCCACAGGAAAAGCGGTACTGAGGCCAGGTGCTATTTTTAACCGCGAGCGCACCGCGACGACTCCCTGCGACTACAGGAACGAAGTTTATGACCCAACCATCGCTGCAGCAGTTGGAACAACACGACGCCTTTATCCATCGCCATATTGGCCCCGATGCCAAACAGGTAGAGGCCATGCTGGAAACCCTCGGAGTTGCCAGCCTCGACGAGCTGATCGAGAAAACCGTGCCCGAGGCCATTCGCAAGAGCGATGAGCTGGACCTGGCCGATGCGATCAACGAAGTTGAGGCCCTCGCAGAGCTGAAAGATATCGCGGCACGCAACAAGATCTACCGCACCTTTATTGGTATGGGCTACCACGACACCATCACCCCCAACGTGATCCTGCGCAACGTGCTGGAGAACCCGGGTTGGTACACCGCCTACACCCCCTACCAGCCAGAAATTGCCCAAGGTCGCCTGGAAGGCCTGCTGAACTTCCAGCAGATGATCATGGACCTCACCGGTATGGAACTGGCTAACGCCTCCATGCTGGACGAAGGCACCGCCGCTGCGGAAGCCATGGCCATGTGTAAGCGCCAGGCCAAACGCAATAAGTCCAACATCTATTTTGTGGATCAGGACTGCCACCCGCAGACTGTTGCCGTAGTCAAAACCCGCGCCGAACACTTCGGCTTCGAAGTGGTTGTGGGCGATGTGGAAAAAGATATCCCCACCGAGCTGTTCGGCGCCCTTCTGCAATACCCCGGCAGCACCGGCCGCGTACGCGACCTGACCGACATTATCGCCAAGGTGCACGAAGCCAACGCCCTGGTCACCGTGGCCGCCGACCTGATGAGCCTGGTCGCCTTGCGGGCGCCGGGTGATATGGGTGCGGACGTAGTGGTTGGCTGTAACCAACGCTTCGGCATCCCCATGGGCTACGGTGGTCCCCACGCCGGTTTCTTCGCCTTCCGCGAAGCTTACAAGCGCTCCGCACCGGGTCGTATTATCGGCGTTTCCGTAGACAGCAAAGGCAAGCGTGCCCTGCGCATGGCCATGCAGACCCGCGAGCAGCATATTCGCCGCGAGAAAGCCAACTCCAATATCTGCACTTCCCAGGTTCTGCTGGCGGTAATGAGCGCTTTCTATGGGATTTACCACGGTCCCGAAGGCCTGAAGACTATCGCCGCCCGCATCCAGCGCCTGGCCGATATCCTCGCTTCCGCCTTACAGCGCGAAGGCTTTAATCTGGCCCACGACAGCTGGTTCGATACTCTGACAATCACCGTTGGCGCCAAGCAGGAAGAGATCTACCAGCGCGCACTGGCTGCTGAGATCAACCTGCGCAAAGTCGGTGAAGATGCCCTGGGCGTAAGCCTGAGCGAAACCGCTAGCCTGCAAGATGTGTCCGATCTGATTAATGCCTTTATCGGTACTGAGCACAGCATTGACCTGCACACTCTGGACAGTGAAATCGCTAGCAAAGGCTCCCTGGGTGTGCCCGCGCCCCTGGCGCGCGATACCGAGTTTATGACCCACCCGGTATTCAATACTTACCACTCCGAGACCGAGATGCTGCGCTACCTCAAGTCTCTGGAAGCCAAGGATATCGCCCTGAATCACTCCATGATTCCCCTGGGCTCCTGCACCATGAAGCTGAACGCCACCGCCGAGATGATCCCGGTCACCTGGCCCGAGTTTGGCAAACTGCACCCCTTCGCACCCGTAGATCAAGCGAAAGGCTACGCGGAAATGTTCCGCCAGTTGCAGCAGATGCTGTCCGCCTGTACCGGCTACGACGCCGTTAGCCTGCAGCCTAATGCCGGTTCCCAGGGCGAATACGCAGGCCTGGTTGCGATCAAGAAGTACTTCGAAGCGAAGGGCGAGACCCAGCGCGATATCTGCCTGATTCCCGCCTCTGCCCACGGCACCAACCCTGCTTCCGCCATGATGGTGAGCATGAAAGTGGTTGTGGTTGCCTGTGATGATAAAGGCAATGTGGATATCGAAGACCTGAAAGCCAAAATCGAAGAGCACAGCGACCGCGTTGCCGCACTGATGGTCACCTACCCATCCACCCACGGGGTGTTCGAGGAAGGTATCCGGGAAGTGTGCGATCTGGTTCACCAGGCTGGCGGCCAGGTTTATATTGATGGCGCCAACATGAACGCCCTGATCGGCGTAGCGGCTCCGGGCCAGTTCGGTGGTGACGTATCCCACCTGAACCTGCACAAAACTTTCTGTATCCCCCACGGTGGCGGCGGCCCCGGCATGGGTCCGATCGCTGTTGGCGAACACCTGAAGCCCTATCTGGCGGCCCACCCGGTGACTGAAGTACCGGAAACCAAGCTGGATAACGGCACCATCTCCGCCGCTCCCTGGGGCTCCGCCAGCATCCTGCCGATCAGCTGGATGTATATCCGTATGATGGGTAAGCAGGGCATGAAGCAGGCGACCGAGATGGCAATCCTGAACGCCAACTACGTGGCCAAGAAGCTGGGTGAGCACTACTCCCTGCTCTACACCGGCACCAATGGCTTTGTGGCCCACGAGTGCCTGGTTGACCTGCGTCCTCTCAAGGAGGCTAGCGGCATCACTGAAGAGGATATCGCCAAGCGCCTGATGGACTTTGGCTTCCACTCCCCCACCATGTCCTTCCCGGTAGCCGGCACTCTGATGATCGAGCCTACCGAAAGTGAATCCAAGCCTGAACTGGATCGCTTTATCGAGGCGATGGCGACAATTCGCCAGGAAGTGGAAGACGTCACCAGCGGTAAGTACAGCCCTGAAGACAACCCGCTGCACAACGCCCCTCACACTCTCGAGGACGTGATGAGCGGCGAGTGGACTCACAGCTACTCCCGCGATATCGCTGCGCGCCCGGCAGCGTGGTTAAAAGAGCACAAGGTATGGCCGGCTGCTAACCGTATCGACAACGTCTACGGCGACCGCAACCTGATCTGCTCCTGCCCACCGATCGAGAGCTACGTGGAGTAAAATCCAACACTCTCACAGGTGGATTTAAAAGCGGGCTTTATGCCCGCTTTTTTTATTTTTATCAGGCCTAATGAACCTTCGCACCACCCGCAAAGCACCACTTTTTCCTCTCATTCAGTGGTAAGGAACATCCAATGAAAAGCGGTAAACAAAGAAGAACCGAAATTAAGCAAGCTCGAAGAAAAAGAATAGAGAAGTTCCTAGATTGCCAACATAAGTGACACACGTTTACCCACCAAAAATTCCAGTGGGCTCAAGTAATTTAACACCTTCCT
>NZ_JBGMEL010000043.1:0-3791 GCF_041447225.1 Microbulbifer echini
CCTGAGGCGTTTGAGGAACAACTAGTCGCTTAGTGGTGTGTCCGTCGTTGGTGGGTAGGATCACTCAATAAAGCAGCCCCAAGGTTCACTGATATTTTTCAACGAGTACTAAGCAGCCTACTTTTTATACTAATCATCTGAAAATACTGCGCTATTGCCCTGTTCCGATGCCTTGAAGAGTGAAAATTTTTCATTTAGGCATCACCTCTTAAAACCACCATATGATGTGACAAAACACCCAACAAAACACCACATATAGTGATCCAGATCAAGATCGCCCATATAGTGTCTCTATAGACTTCCCTCACAACCTGTGAAGGAATGCCCATGACAAACACCTCTAATCCCGACAGTAACAGCGCAATACTTGACCAATCCCCAGACCAAAATATAAGCAGTTTTTTAGTACGTAAGCGCGATGGTCGTGCTGTAGCTTTTGATTCTCGGCGGATTACCTCGGCACTGGTGCGGGCTGGGCAGGCCACAGGTGAGTTCAGTGAGGATGAAGTTGATTGGCTTACCGAAGCCGTGCTGAAAGTGATCAATCATCGCTTTGATGAGACTACTCCGATTGATATCGAGGAGATCCAGAATATCGCCGAGCAGATACTCATTAATTGCGATTACATAGATACCGCTCGGGCTTATATCGCCTACCGGGGGAAACATGCGCAAATGCGCAACCATCGGCAGACACTAGTCGATGTTGGCGCCTCAATTGAAGAATATCTGGAGCAGGCCGACTGGCGTGTTGCCGCCAATGCAAACCAGGGCTATTCCCTTGGTGGCCTTATTTTAAATAGCGCCGGCAAAATGATCGCCAATTATTGGTTGAACCATGTCTACTCACCGGAGATTGGCGCGGCTCATCGGGATGGAGATTTACATATCCACGATCTGGATATGCTGGCTGGCTATTGTGCCGGCTGGTCACTACGCACTCTACTGCACGAGGGGCTGAATGGGGTTCCCGGCAAAGTTGAATCTGCACCGCCAGCCCACTTAACCAGTGCCGCTGGACAGATTGTTAACTTCCTGGGGACACTACAAAACGAATGGGCGGGAGCCCAGGCGTTCAGCTCTTTCGATACCTATCTCGCGCCCTTTGTACGCAAGGATCAGCTAGATTACGCCACTGTGCGCCAGTGTATACAGGAGCTGATCTTTAATTTGAATGTGCCGTCGAGATGGGGCACCCAGACCCCCTTTACTAACCTCACCTTTGATTGGGTTTGCCCCCAAGATCTGCGCGAGCAAGTGCCGGTTATTGCCGGTAATGAAATGCCGTTCACTTATGGTGACCTGCAGGAAGAGATGGACCTGATCAACCGTGCCTATATTGAGGTTATGAGCGAGGGGGATGCCCGCGGCAGGGTCTTTACCTTCCCAATTCCAACCTACAACATTACTGAAGACTTTCCCTGGGACAGCGAGAATGCAGAACGGCTGTTTGCCATGACCGCCCGCTACGGCCTGCCCTACTTCCAAAATTTTATTAATTCAGACCTGAGCCCGAATATGGTGCGCTCCATGTGTTGCCGCTTACAACTCGACCTGCGTGAGCTGTTAAAACGTGGCAATGGGTTATTTGGCTCCGCCGAGCAAACTGGCTCTCTCGGCGTGGTGACTATCAACTGCGCGCGCCTGGGTTATCTGTACAAAGGGAAATGGGACCTTCTGCTTGACCAGCTAGATAAGTTGCTGCTACTGGCACGAGATTCTCTGGAATTGAAACGCAAAGTGATCCAGAGGCATATGGATGCCGGCCTGTTTCCCTATACACGTCGCTACCTTGGCACTCTGCGCAATCACTTCTCCACCATTGGGGTCAATGGCATCAATGAAATGCTGCGCAACTTCAGCGATGACAGTGAAAGCGTTGTGACGAAGCGAGGCAAAGGATTGGCGGAGCAGCTACTTGACCATATTCGTAGACGTATGACGGAATTTCAGGAGCAAACCGGTCACCTTTATAACCTGGAAGCAACACCGGCCGAGGGAACCACCTACCGATTTGCCCGTGAGGACCGCAAGCGCTATGAGGATATTATCCAGGCAGGCAGCGTGGAGGCTCCCTACTACACCAATTCCTCCCAGCTCCCGGTCGGTTTTACCGATGACCCTTTCGACGCCTTATCCCGGCAGGAATCGCTGCAATCCCGCTACACCGGCGGTACCGTACTCCATCTCTATTTAGGCGAGCAATTGCCCGATGCCGACAGCTGCCGCCGCTTACTGCGGCGCGCCCTGGAAAATTATCGATTGCCTTATATCACCGTAACCCCCAGTTTTTCTATCTGTCCGGTGCACGGTTACCTAAGTGGCGAACATGCGTTCTGTCCTCGCTGCGATGAGACCCTGCTCGCACGCGAGCAATCTTGTTGTAGCGATTAAAACCAATCTCCAAGGAGAAACACCATGAAACACTCAACCTCCACATTGAAAGATGAAGATCGCACCCGCTGTGAAGTCTGGAGCCGGGTAATGGGCTATCACCGCCCGGTATCTTTCTGGAACCCAGGTAAACAGTCGGAACACCGCGAGCGCCGTTTTTTTGTCGCTGGCAGTACCGCTTCGGTTACCAATAACCATGGCTGAAAAACTGCGCATCGGTGGGTTTACACCGTTCACCGCTATTGACTTCCCTGGTGAATTGGCCGCAGTGGTCTTTTGCCAGGGATGTCCCTGGCGCTGCCGTTATTGCCACAATGGCGATCTACTGCCTGCCCGTGCTCCGAGTAACTATGGATGGGATCAAATCTTGACATTTCTCGCAGATCGACAGGGATTGCTCGACGCTATTGTGTTCTCTGGCGGAGAACCAACTGCTCAAAATGCCTTGAGATTTGCAATCGTTCAAGTACGTGAGCTGGGGTTCAAAGTAGGGTTGCATACCGCAGGTATTTACCCCAGTAGACTAAGCCGCCTTATTCACAACCTGGATTGGGTGGGGCTGGATATCAAAGCGATGCCAGAGAACTACCCATCGATTACCGGTGTAGACGGCAGCGGTGTAGCTCCCTGGCAATGTGCAGAAATTCTTGCTAAGTCCAAGACCCCCTTACAGGTACGCCTTACCAGGCACACTAGCCTTACAACAGAGGGTGAGTTAAAACAAATCAGGGAAAAACTTCAGCGGATTGGGATTGAGCACTTGGAAGTACAGCAATGTAATAATAAACAGGTTATTGATCAAACACTAAACAGCCTATGAACAATCGCTTAGTATCACTGCGACCCCTTAAGGCTACAAATATTAGTCACAGTTCGCAGATATTGGTCCTAGTCCTTTGCCACAGCTGTAGCACAGCAGCTGTGGCTTTCCATGCTCGGCCTTCGAAGCTTTCAGAACACTTCACTCTGCGTTGCAGATTCTTACAGAAGCCTAGTCATTCTTTCAATGCCGCACTTATATTTAGGGAAGTTCTGAAAAATAGCTTTCAGACTCTAAATTAGGTATCACACAATAAAAAATGACTTTTTTTAGTCAAAAATCAGGTTTCCATACATATTTATCCCCATTTTAATTCCCTGAAATCTGCGTTTTGCAGATTTCAGACGCACCGGTCCTAGTGCAGCAGATATTTTTTCCAATCAATAAGTTGGTAAAGCCGGCCAGCATACACAGGCGCTGGGTGTTTTTCTTTAAACCTCGATAGCGGACTTTTCCATATCAAAAAATGTTTTTTATATAACGAAATGGGTGCTCTACTTTTGCTCTAATCTGGGCCTTAATCTTTTCCACCTTTCGTAACGCATTCTGGCCTGGACGATGTCTTAAGCGACTTGGC
>NZ_JBGMEL010000044.1:0-3149 GCF_041447225.1 Microbulbifer echini
TTTACGGCGCTTCAGATTGTATTCTGCTTCGGCAAAGGTGACTTGGTGCATGATCTATCGTAGCCTTGACGGATAACTGAATACTACCAAATTGGCTCGGAATTATTCAGAGGTTCCCTAGCCCGTTTTCCAACGAATAAACCCGTTGCGACTGTGTACAAGACTCCCGTTCCAGGGATAAGAACAACCACCAAAGAAGTAATCAAAAACTCTATTGAAATCATAAGATGTATCCATTGTCATTTATGGGCATAACGCCAAGCTCACCCGCGGAGGCGCGATAGTGCCGGAGTCGGGTGCAGCGCTTTGTTAGAAGGTTTTTCAACGCCGGATATCCTTAAAAGAATAATCACCCATACAGTCTACGGATTGATCAGCTGAAATTTGATTAAATTCGACTATTTCAGATGATATAACTTTGTAATCATATGCGTCAGGTTCCTTCATTACACTCTCTGACTTGTTATAGAAAACCGATTCTTTTACCCACCATCGGCCAGATTCACTATGGACATCGACTGTTCGATTCGAATCTTCGTAGAATGTAATCTGATATGTTCCATCGGAGTTTCTTTTAGTTGCCCAGGAATAGTAATCACACCCTACAACATTCTCTCTTTCACCAACCCAATCGCCTACAAGTTGTTCATCAAGAAAGGGGTCTGACGCCTTAATTGTGGAACAGCTTGAAAGCATTACTAACGATGCCAATATAAATACTCGTTTCATTTTCGTAGCCTTCTAACGAAATAGATATGCGGAACCGTTAAGAAAGTTGGCAGTGCCTTTGCGTAAGCAAAGGGAATGACAATTTTTAGGTTTCCGCATCATCGGGTTGTTATTTGTTGCTCGTGGCACTGTGTACAAATTCACTACAAATATCTTTCTTTTACTGTCTACCACGATTCGGAGAGAAAAATTAGCAGCACTAGGTTCGCGGCCTTGCTTCGAAGCGGCTGCGCCGTCCGCATCAACTTCGTTATGCGAGCGTCGCTGAAGCTTCGAAGCTTACACGAAGGTCGAACCGTTGACTATGGGCTTTCCCGCCAATACTGTTTTTTTATACAGCAAGCTAATAATCACCTGCTATTCTTAACTGAACCCGCGCAAAACCGGAGCGAGCGACCAATAACGCCCGCAACAGGGGCGACCAATGTTGTGCGCCTTTTGCGCAATAATGGGAGCGAAGCGACCGCGCAAAAGGTGCGCAGCGTTGGGCGTCCCGCGGAGGCCCGAAGGGCTATAGCAGCCTGCTTGCGTTTGTTAATGGGCTTTGCTCCTTAGCAAGAGAACAAGTACCGGAAGCACAGAAATCGCCAGAAGAACATTTACACTTGTACTCACTAGAAATCCAGAGCTAAGAACAAGATCTGATAGTGCCGGCGCTACCTCCAGAAAGTTAACAACGCCGTAAATTGAAATAGGAATTAATGGAATACCTAAAAGCACCGATAGCTTGACAGGTTGTTTGGACCGAAGCCTGACAATCAAAATTGCTACCAATGAAGCAAAAATTAGAACGGCACACAGACCGTAAATTACCAGCATCGCTTGATACAGTATTGGCGAGGTTTGGATATCTACTGGGACATACAAGGTGGAGGTGTAACCAAAAAGCCACTCACAGATCCACGAGTAGAGTATCGCTACCACAAATACCAAGGCTATTTTCATCTTTATACTGATTCTTGTTTATACTGATTCTTGACCATTAACGCCGCGATAATCGGCAGCCCACGCGCAGCGTGGGCTGTCCGGTGGAGGCCCGCAGGGCCGGAACGAAATTCATCGCCTTGTTAGGTGATTTCACGCAACCGCCGCAATAGATGTTCGACTCCTGCTGGTAAGTTACGGTAATTGAAACCGAACTGTTCTGCAATCCATTGCCTTGTATATGGATCGTTTGGAGATTCTTTGAATTTTTCTAAGGTACTACTTATAAGCTCCGCTTTCTTCCTTTCTACTTCTAATTTCAATTCCGTCTGATCTTGCGTATCTAGTAGATTGTATTTTTTGTTTTTAAACACTACTTCTATATCTGTCTGTGTAGCAATCAAATAAAGTGCTTCATCTAGCCAGTTCGATATATCCCGATTCGACAAAGGCATTGTATATACTGCTTCATCCTCAAACTCAACTTCCATGCCATGCCCAACAATATCAAATTGAACTCTCAGAATTTTCCTTGGTGGCCAGTAAACCAATTCATCAATGATAGGATTACAAGCAAAATGATCTAAAAGTAGATTCACAAAGTCACCTAACGCTCTGCGCACAGGCGAGCGAAACGTAGTGTAGCGAGTCCAGCCCGCGCTTTTTGCGGGCGATTGTGCCGCAGTTTGTTATAAGTTTTTACCACGATGTTTCTTCCTTAACGCCCTGGCACTAACTGGCTTTAGTGGGCAGTATTTTGCAAAAACAAACTCAGCTAAAAACGGACCCGCTAGTAGTAAGGAGCCAAAAACCAGTAAACTTTGAAATCTCAATCCCAAGTAAATAGCAAGAATAGGTATAAACGCCCATCCGAATGCTATTACCCTCTTAGATAAGGCTGCATATTCATACTGGAAAAAGCAATTCTCACAATGCATTCTACTTGAGAAAGATAACATCTTTACCTTTACAGTTTTCTCTTTGCATTTTGGGCATTTTCTCATCATGACTTATAACGTTGCCAGCAAGGGCAGCTGGAGCGGAGCGTAGGCTGTCCAGCCCAGCCTCTAGCTGGGCGATCTTGCCTGGCCTGGTTATGCTTGTTCTGGGACATATAAATACTTTAAATAACGCTCTTGATAAAAAGATTCAAGACTCATGTTTGACTGAAACAACTCGGACCAAACTTCGTAATCTTTAATAAGCTTATCGCCACCCTGTTTATAACAAACTTGCTCTGGATACATATCAAAGCCATTGCTTTCAGCATATTCCTTAGCTTCTTTTCTCGCTCTACTATGCGCTCTCTTGAAAGAATCAGCTTTAATGCAAACTACTCTTTCTTCAAAGATATTCAAGCCCTCAGAATTGACTCCGAAGTGGTAAACGCTTCTAGCACCATACCAACTCAACTAATTTCTCCTCCAAAGAGCATAACGCTAAGATAACCTGCGCTGCAGGCGGCAAAAAAATGACCTGGCATTGAATTTAGGCCG
>NZ_JBGMEL010000045.1:0-2544 GCF_041447225.1 Microbulbifer echini
TCAATTTACCCGTTAGCGAAAAGGATTTTCAACATCAGAATCGGACAAGAACAACCATACAAGGCCGGGCAATTTGCTCCGGGCCTGCGGCCCTCCGCGGGACAGCTTACCTTCTGCACCTTTTGCGCAGGTCGCTGTGCTCCCATTATTGCGCAAAACGCGCACAAGATAAGCTGCCCCTGCCGGCGGCGTTAAATCCTCTCAGATTTTAAGAGTATTCAAATGAGGTTAATTACTTTTTTACTTTGCAGTATCCTTGTGTCAGGGTGTGCAACGAAGAGTACTTCTCTCTATTCATTTAAAAAGAAATTAGAGCAGAGGAAAGAGAAGCAAATAAAAAAATATGGCCCCCGTGTCGGTGATGGAAAAATTACGAATTTGGAAGTCCTCCGTATCATAGGGGATGAGTCAACCTACGAGGTCTTATTTGATTATGAAATTAAAGGGTTCGTAGAGAAACCTGGATTCTATAGCTGTAATATCGCTCAAAACGTATCTGGCGAAGGAGTAGTAGGAGTTTTCAAGCGTGAGAAGGTCGGGTGTTATATAAACTCAGCATCCGGGAGCATTCAGATTAATTGGAAACCATCAAGGGAAGTAGTTACAAAAAAGGGTGAGGTGATTATTCTAACCCCCCCTTACACGATGTATGTATCAATATTACACAATTCAAAGGTGGATGGTGTTGGTTTGCTTTTAACTAAGTCGTCCTCTAAACAGGTATACTGATTTAACAAGTCGCCGCACAGGACTCGCCTTACGGCTCTCCTGTGGGCTCGGCGCTTAGTTTTATACACAAGTACCCTTGCGCATATTAATTGGCCAATAAGCTCTACTCGTGAGCATCGCTTCCCTACGATCCCGCATTAAAGTGAACCCAGAATCAGAGTGGCATGTGATATTGAATGTTACACCATCAAGAAACCTCAATTTTGGGGAAGATTACTCGATTGTTAACAGGTTCAGACGGTTTCCACAGTCCTAAATGGTACTGTGGGAGAAAATTCGAACAGTTTGGTGGCGTACGTAAAGCTATTTCACTGTATTGATGTGGCTGAGGCTATGAGTGAGCCTGAAAGATGTGTATAAAAAACAGGTCGGGCGTTATACTATTTCCCTATGAATGAGCATATTTCTAAAATCATAGATCAAAGACAACTTGTTTCTGTAATGAACAAAACGAAGTGGCGAGAGCTATGTGGTTCATTTTCTGGAAGTGATTCCGTATCTCCTGAAATTAGATATAAGCTGATCTTTGGAGAGAGTATATATGGCTTCAGTGCGGTTTGGTGGGATGAAGTATTTCGTGACTGCGTGGCGATAGAATGGATGGACTTTGATCCATTTAATCACGAATTCAGGGGGCAGTTAGTTTCTAAGAAAAAGATAGAAATTCGAAATGAAATCTTTGAAATTTTCGAAAAGTACAACATACCGTATTCAATTGAAGGTGGGTTTTATAGAGTTTGGGGTTACATTGATAGGCATGTTAGTCCACAGTTCGTATAACAAGCAAATGCTCGGGACAATCCCGCTGCGCTGGCTTTCCCGATATTTGGGCGTTATATTTTGAGGCTCCAATATTGAGTAAAAGGAAAATAGCAATATTTACCGCCTTTCATTTTCTTGTGGTTTGTCTACTGTGGGCAGGGTCACTCATTGTCGCTCTTGGGTTTGGTTTTGAAGAGCAATGGGGCATCGCTGAGTACGTAGTAACAGGCCTAATTGCATGTGGGATTACTGTAATGGCGCTCCCAACTTGGATAATCTCTAGCCTCGGCCCGCCTGATTGGGCATATTATTTCTTGATAGGCTTTCAAATCGTAATCAGTTACTTAGAGGTTAAATATGCCCTCAAACTATGGTCTTGGTGGCGACTCCGTGAAGAAGCATAACAATCACAGGCAAGTTGCTACGGCCCTGCGGCCCTTTGTTGGATAGCCTGCGCTACACTTCGGCCGCTCTTGCTGTGGACGTTATGTGTTTCGAATCGTTGGTTCGCAAGCTCTGCAGAAAAAATAGGTGATTAAATATGAAGCCAAAAATTTCCGGAGGCTTAGTGCACGAGCTACCCATTGATTTGGCTGAGGCATTAGCTGAAAAGAACTTAATTAGTGATTGGGAAGCCTTGTCGGCAATCGGTCGTAATGAATTTATTTGTTGGATTGAAGACGCCAAGCAAGAGAAGACTAGAGTGAAACGGGTAGTTCGAGCTGCTGAGGAACTTCTAGAAGGGAAAAAGCGGCCTTGCTGCTGGGTAGGATGTATACATCGAACGGACAAGAAGCCTAGCCAGTGGCAACAGGATGTTCTGATAGATAAAAAGAAAAAACAATAACACAGTAAGATGAAGACAACACAAATAAAAAATTAAGCCAAAGGTCGCAGCAAAACTGCGCCTTTGCTTTAGGTATTAATTGTATAGGTAAACATGGTCGAATTACTATTAACCCGGCGATCCTATAGTTCTATATAATATCTAAATGGATATTATTGATGCAAGAAAATTACCCGCTTCCGCACAGGAAGAAAAACGCAGAACTG
>NZ_JBGMEL010000046.1:0-1863 GCF_041447225.1 Microbulbifer echini
AGGAAGGTGTTAAATTACTTGAGCCCACTGGAATTTTTGGTGGGTAAACGTGTGTCACTTATGTTGGCAATCTAGGTATTTATCGGGCGGGCTTCTATTTTGGCTCCATATTTGAGGATTAAGTTGAGAAACTTTATCCTAAAGTGTACAAGCACAAAGCTTACATATACAAAACGGTGTAGATTCCAGTGCCTTCCAATATCATTAAGGCTGTATACGGACAAGCTTTGGCACCTCCTTTGGATGCTAATCTGGCAGCGAGCATCTGTGAGAGAAAACGAATTGAGAAGCTAATAAAATAGTCAATGAGAATGTATGAGCACTAAATTGGTTTTTTTATTTATTTCTTTTGCCAAAAAGCCCCAAGTAGTGTAAGACCCTGTATGCACGGCTATATAGACGGATATCTGAAAGTGCGGTATCAATTGTTTTTTACTGCGGATGACTCTGTCATGATATTACAAAATTGTTTCATTTGGGGGGACCTCTTTGCTAGAATCCGCGGCGATTTTGAGAGAGTAAATTCATGGAGGATTTCAAATGAAAGCCATTACAAAATTAACTGTCGTAGCCTTGACAATCGCCTGTGCTATTCCTGCACAGGCTAACACAACGTTTAATTTGCCGAATTTTAGCCAATGCTCCGAGGCTGCAACTCAGAGCAATACGAATGACCGTGAGGTGTATCGCATTTTTTCAGATTTCTATTATGAAATTGAAGATAAGCGTGAGTATGCCATTACCGCAGTGAAAAACTGGGCAAAAAATTATGCCTCTAGCTGTATCACTTCTACCACTCAAATTACATTAGATGACGTGCAATGTGATGATTTTATTGGTGGTGCACCAATTTGTCGTATAGAAAGTGATGAAGGTGATTATGTTGTTGTAAAGGACTACGTTGATTCTACCAACGTAGTCCTTTCCAAGCATGACCAACAAAACTGGCCTGGAGTTCACGCCTCCAATGACATGGATATGTTGTGGATGGCCAATCCTGCACAGTGTTACTCTGATCTACTAGGCTCTGGTTGGGATTCTCAGGCGTATTACCTGGATGCCTACAATTACCGTTACTTTGGGGATTATCGTTTTGTGCTGGCCAGAACTACCCGCGACCTGGTGCAAAACCTGGCAGGCCAGTCTGAGCAGTGTGCTTATGAGACGACGGGGATTGAAGCCAATAAAATGGAGTGTGCAGAGACCTCCGGTGGCACCAAAGTATGCGCCTCAAGGCATACCAATGCGGGCTATTTTGTTTTTGTGAGTGATGATAACCACGGCATGCACGTGATATTTAACCGCTGGGATTAATTTTACCGCTTTGATACTAGAAAGCTCCCCTCCAATGAGGGGCGCTTTCTACGGAACTTCTAAATAATTTGTGACATCGCGGAGAGTCCCACAGTGTGGACCCTGAAAAGCACATCATGTGCGTTGTGCCTCTTGTGGAAGCGAGTTAAGCGGCGAGCTGTGTCTCCCATTTGTAATCTTCATATTCCGCAGAGAGTTTACACAATTATTCGAGTCTCCCTGGATTATTGCTCCTCCCCTTTTTTTACGCTCTATATAATCATATCTCACTATTTTTCAACCCCATTTCCTTGGTAGTAACTGCGGAAAATAATTTTTTCATGTAAATCTTATTCAAAATATGCCTTGCAGGTGGGTATATGGGCTGCTACATTTTAAATGTGATCACATTTCACGTCTGGAACTTCACGGTTGTCGTGGAGACACTGCTAAGGAACCTCTGAATAATTCCGAGCCAATTTGGTAGTATTCAGTTATCCGTCAAGGCTACGATAGATCATGCACCAAGTCACCTTTGCCGAAGCAGAATACAATCTGAAGCGCCGTAAA
>NZ_JBGMEL010000047.1:0-1435 GCF_041447225.1 Microbulbifer echini
GATGCTGGTGAGGTTGGCGAACACCATGCTGTCGACGGTGACTGCGGTGGCGTCGGCGTTGAACGCGTAACGGTCATCCTCGCTGCTGCTCAGGCGGCCGTTACCAGCGCTCAAAGATTCCGCGCCGGTAATGGTGACGCCGTTATGTATCACTTGATTGGTTTGGTCGGTCAGGGCCCAGCCGTGATTGATGCCGCCACTGACACTATCGGCACTGCCGCCGGCCGTGATGCTGGTGAGGTTGGCGAACACCATGCTGTCGACGGTGACTGCGGTGGCGTCGGCGTTGAAGGCGTAACGGTCATCCTCGCTGCTGCTCAGGCGGCCATTGCCTGCACTCAGGGATTCCGCGCCGGTAATGATGGTGCCGTTGTGCACCACTTGGTTCTCGACGTCGGTCAGGGCCCAGCCGTGGTTGGCACCGCCGCTGACACTGTCGGCGCTGCCGCTGGCAGCAATACTGGTGAGGTTGGCAAACACCATGCTGTCGACGGTGACTTGATCGGCGTCGGCGTTGAACGCGTAACGGTCATCCTCGCTGCTGCTCAGGCGGCCATTACCTGCGCTCAGGGATTCCGCGCCGGTAATGGTGACCCCGTTGTGCACCACTTGGTCGGCTTGATCGGTCAGGGCCCAGCCGTGATTGATGCCGCCACTGACACTATCGGCACTGCCACTAGCGGCAATATTGGTGAGGTTGGCGAACACCATGCTGTCGACGGTGACTGCGGTGGCGTCGGCATTGAAGGCGTAACGGTCATCCTCGCTGCTGCTCAGGCGGCCGTTACCAGCGCTCAGGGATTCCGCGCCGGTAATGGTGACCCCGTTGTGTACCACCTGATTGGTTTCGTCGGTCAGGGCCCAGCCGTGATTGATGCCGCCACTGACACTATCGGCACTGCCGCCGGCCGTGATGCTGGTGAGGTTGGCGAACACCATGCTGTCGACGGTGACTGCGGTGGCGTCGGCGTTGAAGGCGTAACGGTCATCCTCGCTGCTGCTCAGGCGGCCATTGCCTGCACTCAGGGATTCCGCGCCGGTAATGGTGACACCGTTGTGCACCACCTGATTGGCCGTGGCGGTCAGGCTCCAGCCGTGGTTGGCACCGCCGCTGACACTGTCGGCGCTGCCGCTGGCGGCAATACTGGTGAGGTTGGCAAACACCATGCTGTCGACGGTGACTTGATCGGCGTCGGCGTTGAAGGCGTAACGGTCATCCTCGCTGCTGCTCAGGCGGCCGTTACCAGCGCTCAAAGATTCCGCGCCGGTAATGGTGACCCCGTTGTGTACCACCTGATTGGTTTGGTCGGTCAGGGCCCAGCCGTGATTGATACCGCCACTGACACTATCGGCACTGCCGCTGGCGTCGATGCTGGTGAGGTTGGCAAACACCATGCTGTCGACGGTGACTTGATCGGCGTCGGCGTTGAACGCG
>NZ_JBGMEL010000048.1:0-1402 GCF_041447225.1 Microbulbifer echini
AGGAAGGTGTTAAATTACTTGAGCCCACTGGAATTTTTGGTGGGTAAACGTGTGTCACTTATGCTGGCAATCTAGGGTTAAGTTTTCTGGTGCCACAAATTTTCACAGATGGGTTCAACTACTGATAGAACCTCAATACACTCATTATCAGTATAAATACAATAATGAACAATAGAATCTTCTCGATAAATATTGCAGCTAAACATGTGAAATCGCTCAATTAAATCTGATGCTCTTGTTCGCTGAAATGTAACGCCTGGATTACCTATCGTACTTTCAGGCGATAATAAAAAGCTTTCATCTGATCGGTGGTAGTACATAGGGCCAGCCAGCGGAAACCTTATACGTAATGCTTGCTTATTAGAGAACCTGTCACAGTTAGCCTCTAAAAGTATTCGAAAACCCTCCGAGTCGTCATGGATCGCATTAAAAGAGAAGTTTCGATACTCAGGAAATGGGTTCCAGCTTAAATCCATAGTATTTCTGTAAACTTAACGCCCAGCGTTGGCTGTCGCTCTGCCGCTGATTGTTATGTGAGTTACCCTCGGTCCGCCGGATGGTTTACCCCATCGTATGTTGGGACACCACCGATTTTGAGAGGATTTACACCCTCCAGGCACGCCACATTGAAACCGTATTGAGTAGGATTAGAGCGTCTTTGGTGATGTGTGTAAATACCGCAATTACCGCAGAAATAGTGTTTCGCTGTATTAGTATTGAATTGATAGAGCTTTAAATGTTCCTGCCCTTCTAAGACATTAATGCCATCTAGCGATACTGATGCGGCGATTGCACCTCTCCTGCGGCACAAAGAGCAATCACAACGCCGAAGATCAATAAGACCATCAGGTAGATCCAGTTCAATTTTTACAAAGCCGCAGTGACATGAGGCTAAGTGTTTTGGCTGAATTTTTACTCCATCAATCTCTTTCAGATTTACGCCCATAGCTCTTTCCTTGTGCTCACATAAAGCCTCAATAACCGGTGCTCTTTATAGCGTCCAAGCTCATAGATTCTTTATGTGCAATCTCTAACGGTTTTGCTAAACGCTTGACTATTTCCCAAGCAGAATACTCGGAAACTTTAAAGTTTCCGTCATTAGAAGTTATGGCTATCGCGGCATTGATATCTGGTAAAATTACAAGCAATGCATACCACATAGTATTTGAGCCGTTGTGCCAATGAACATTACCAACACCTAACTCTTCCGGTGGACCAATTACCCAGCCATAAGTATAGCTATTAAGGTTTGGATGATGTAGACGCTGAAACTATTCTCTTTTGTGGGTAGGATCAACGCCCTTGTATGCCTTGAAGATGTTCATCAGCATACAACGCCAAATCATTAAGCGATAAATGTATTGTACCAGCAGGTCCAATTATTGGCGTGTTATCATCTTTT
>NZ_JBGMEL010000049.1:0-1331 GCF_041447225.1 Microbulbifer echini
TAAATGTTGTACAAACCCGCTGCGCGGGAGTGGTGCCACTTTTAAATTATAAGAGGCATTTTAGAAAATGCATAACCGGGTATTGCAAAATATATTTTCTACGTACAGTGGTTATTTATCTAAAACTGCGCAGCCGCTAAAAAATTTGAAGGCCATCTCATCAATACAAGAGTGCCGTACAAAAGCGATGGGAAGCAGTTATTATCGCTGTAAGCAGAACCATGTAACTGAACAGCATCATTCTTGCAGACACAGAAGCTGCCCCCTCTGTTCAGGTCGGAAACAGCTACAGTGGGTTGATCAGCAACGTCGTAAATTATTTGATACAGAGCATTTTCACGTGGTCTTTACTATACCTCATGAGTATCTGCCATTATGGCAATACAACGAAGAGAAGCTTACAGATATACTCTTTTTATCAAGTAAAGAAACTCTGTTTGAATTGATGGCGAGTAAGGACTACCACGGGGTAACTCCCGGGATGCTTATGGCTCTGCATACTTGGGGAAGACAGTTAACGTTACATCCTCATATACACTGCCTGATAACCGCTGGCGGTTTGACTTTAAGAGAAAACTGGAAAGAAACAGGTGAATACTTATTACCTGTGCGAGTGGTTAAGAGCCTTTATAGGGGGAAATTTCAAGCGCTGTTATTAGAACAATATCGTGCTGGATTACTTAAGCTCCCTCCCAGTTGGTCAATTGGCCAATTTGATATCCTCTTTAAAGCTTGCTATCGCAAAGAATGGTCGGTTCGTATTCAGGAACGATATGAGCATGGTCAAGGTGTACTGCTGTATTTTTCACGCTATATCAAAGGTGGGCCACTGAAACCAAAGCAGATATTAAATGTGGATCATAAGGGTCTGGAGTTTCGTTATTTTGATCACCGTGACCAGCGACGCAAGCAACTTCGGTTAAAGCCTAAAGAGTTCTTGAGACGTGTATTGCAGCACATACCTCCGATAGGTAAACACATGATCCGTGGTTACGGATTATATGCTGGATGCAACAAGAAAAAGCACGATCTATGTAGCAATCTGGTGGGTCTAATGAAAGATCAACCACTCCCGTCTGGATTGCAAATCCAAGATCTGGTGGTAGAGTGTGGGCAGTGTCATGAACCCACAAAATTGAGTAGCAGGGTGTGGTCTAAGGCGAAAAAAGGAATTTCCTTTATAAAGGGGGCCGCTCGGCCAGATAGTGCCGGCGGGAATGTACAACATGGCGATGAACCAGACACTGCAGGAATGGGCCTCTTTAGTTCGGCCTAAATTCAATGCCAGGTCATTTTTTTGCCGCCTGCAGCGCAGGTTATCTTAGCGTTAT
>NZ_JBGMEL010000050.1:0-1126 GCF_041447225.1 Microbulbifer echini
GCCGACCAAGGTGTCGCTGTCATCGCCACCATCGACCTTGCTGACGCCGTAAAAGTCGATGTTCTGGCTCTGCACGACGGTGTCACCACTGAGGTCCACCACGACAAAACGGTCCGCACCGCTGGTGCCGGTAATCTCACCGGTGTCGGTTACCCTTTCGATACCTTCAACGATGAGGGTGCCGGTTGTGCCGTTGGTGACCGCGGCACTCAATGATTGACTACCCAGCAGGTTGATGCCGGATACAGCGCTGGCCTGGACGGTGTCGGTGCCACTGGCGGCAACGATTTTTTCCATCGCGGCGAAGGTCATGGCATCGACGGTGACATCGCCATTGCTGGCGAGTGAATAAGTATCGCTGCTATCGCCGTCGACATCTCCGTTGAGTGTGGCCAGACCACCGCTGAGCACTTCGATACCGGTAATGGTGATGCCGCTATGGGTTACCTGGTTATCGGTCGCGGTCAGGCTCCAGTCGCTGCTGCTCAAATTGCTGACCAGACTATCTGCCGGGTCGCTATCGGATCCGTTGTCGGTAATACGGTCGATACCGGTAAAGGTCATTTCGTTGACCCCTAGGGTGACATCGCCGTTATCGTCCAGGGCAAATTCTTCTTTGCGAGCGGCAACCCCAATCACGTTGCCATTTTGTGCGTTGAGGGTGTCGGCGTTGGAGAAGGTGATACCGCTGCTAATGACCTGCTTGTTATTCGCGGTCAGCTGCCAGTCGGCGCCATCCACACCGGTAACATCACCACCGCCAGTGCCGAGGTCCAATTCGCTAATACCGGTGAAGGCAATCGCGTTCGCGGTAATCTCGTTAATATCAAGAACAAGGACGCTGTCACTTGCCGTCGCGGAACCAAATAAGTGTGTATCCGTTACATTGCCGGATTCGATTTGTTGGAAGAGAATACCGTTGGTGGACAACTCTTTATCATTGCCCGTCAGATACACATCGATATCCGTTGCGTTAACGATATCACTCTCACCTTTGTCACCAGTCGCGCCATCCGCTGCTACAACATCGACATTGGTGAAGGTAATACCTTCTACTGCTACCTGATTCGCTGTAGAAAGTACGGTGAAAGTGTCGGCGGCATCGGTACCGGTCAGGGTAATACCA
>NZ_JBGMEL010000051.1:0-1000 GCF_041447225.1 Microbulbifer echini
AAATGGATATTATTGATGCAAGAAAATTACCCGCTTCCGCACAGGAAGAAAAACGCAGAACTGCCGTAAAGCTTTGGAAAAAATCAGAGTCTATAGCAGAAATCGCACGGACCCTGGATGTTTCCAGTCGAGCAGTACAAAACTGGATCAATGCTTATAAAGCAGGCGGCTTCAAAGCATTGTCTGCTAAAAAGCGTGGCCACCCGGAAGGCATGAACCGTAGGCTAACTGCAGAGCAAGAAAAAAACCTTCAAAAACAAATCACGGATGAACAGCCAGATCAACTCAAGCTTAGCTATGTGCTGTGGACACGTAAGGCTGTTATGGAGCTAATCGAACGCGAATGTGGCATAAAAATGCCAATTCGTACCGTCGGTGATTATCTGAAGCGATGGGGTTTTACCCCTCAGAAGCCAGCCAGGCGGGCCTATGAGCAAAACCCTAAAGCTGTTAAAAAATGGATGGAAGAGGACTACCCAGGCATTAAACAGCGTGCGAAACAGGAAGGCGCGGAGATCTACTGGGGCGACGAAACAGGCATACGCAGCGATTGCCAGCATGAGCGCGGCTATGCACCAAAAGGAAAAACGCCCATTGTGAAGCTAAATGCAAAGCGTTGTTCACTCAATATGATATCCGCAATTACAAATCAAGGAACAGTACGCTTTCAAATTTACGAAGGAAGTATGAATGCTGACAGACTTATCGACTTTCTCAAGCGATTGATCAAAACAGCAGGCCGCAAAGTTTTCCTCATTCTAGACAACCTTAGGGTACATCACGCTCGAGTCGTTAAAGCTTGGCTGAAAGAGCACGATGATGAAATAGAAATCTTTTATTTGCCATCCTATTCACCTGAGCTGAATCCAGATGAGTATTTGAATTGCGATCTTAAAGGAGGCGTTCACAGTGGCATACCAGCGCGATCCAAGAAGAAGCTAAAAAGCAAAGTGCTTTCTCACATGAGAATGTTACAAAAGAAACCTGCGCGTGTAGCATC
>NZ_JBGMEL010000052.1:0-882 GCF_041447225.1 Microbulbifer echini
ATTTACCACTCCGCCGCCATCGGTTTGCAGGGTTTTGGTGGTGACATAAACACTGGTCATTGGATCGCCGGCGCCGTCAGTTTGTACTGTATTCTGGTCATCAATCACGGCGATGGTGCATTTTAAAACGGCGGCGGGTGTATCAGGGGTTGCGGCTTCGACTTTCTGGGTTAGCCTGTAAGCGATCTTACCAGATCGTAGGTAAGAGTTGTATTTAGAGTACTGGGATCGCACGCTGAATGCTAAGTCATGGAAGGCTTAAAGGGCTGTTTCTTCAACAGGCAAATACGGCTATTCAACAGACGCCCGCCTTCTTGCGGGCAGCATCGCTGTATCATGCAGCTGCGGCCATCCCAACTTTCTCAAGCTGGATATTCCAGGGTAGCATTGCCTCAGAATCCCCAACGGATTGGCAGTGAGGAATCTGCTTAAGCACCTCTACATAATACCTGTAGGGGTCTAGGTCGTGGATCTTGGCAGCGCGAATCAAACTGAAGTGCAGGCATAATGCTTCAGCTCCATTGACCGAAGATGCAAACAGGAAGTTTTTCCGAGCCATGACAAAAGGTTTGATTTCCTGTTCAGCCAAATTGTTGGCGACTTCTAAGCGACCATCGTTGAGAAGTGCACATAGCCTATTCCAATACTTCAGGCAGTAATTCATTGCCTTGCCCAGCGGGGATTTGGGTCGCACTTACGGATAGTACTCATCCAGCCAACACTTAAAGGCCGTCATAATCGGCCTCGGTTCCTCTTGTCGCAGATCGTGTCGCTGCTTTGCGGTCAGCTGATTCTCTTTGGCCTTCCTCTCAACCCGGTAGAGCTACTTATAAAAGTGCATTGCCCGTTTTGCCAGTCCATCCCCTTGCGCCGCTCTCGCTA
>NZ_JBGMEL010000053.1:0-842 GCF_041447225.1 Microbulbifer echini
CCTGCTGTGAGACGAGAACACCATCGCCTTTTTTACGCTCGCCGCTAACCGAAAGTCCAATGATCTTGCTGTCCTGAATGACTACCGCACCAAGACCGACCAGATTTTCGGATTTTCTTATTTCGTCCATATGCCTTTTTAAAAATTTGTCGATCTGCGTAATTGGGTTTGCTTCCGAAGCAAGGCTATTAATTGAAGAAAGCACCAAAGGGACTATTAAAAATGATAAGGCTTTCATTGCGTTCTCTCAAATCACATAACGCCCCGCTAAACGGCGAACGAAACGCAGTGTAGTGAGTCCAGTGGAGGCCGCGCCTTTTGCGGCCGGAACGTTGTTTGAGCGGCTTGTTAAATATATGACTTGATAGATGCTACGAACCCCACAATTGAAATAGCCAAATAGATAAACTGAGTAAGCCGAAAACCTACAATATTTTCTCCTTTAAGTACATCAAAGCTACCACCTGACGCAGGCACATGAATTGAACCGCTTTCGTTAGCCTTTGCCACATAGATAGGGACGTAAATGCAAAAAGCCACGAACCATAGCTTTGCGGCCGGCCCTACATCACCATCATGAAAAGACGAAACAACAAATCCAGCACAAAAAGCAAGACTCATTCCGTACAAAGACAACGTGTGAACTCGATATATATTCATTGTCAAAATAATTTAACGCCCAGCGCAGGCGCAGCCAACGCGGAGCAGATTTTGTGTTAATGTTTGAGCGCAGCGAGTAACACCAAATATGCGTAGTGTTGGCTGTCGCACTGCCGCTGCTTGTATGGTTGTTCTTGTCCGATTCTGATGTTGAAAATCCTTTTCGCTAACGGGTAAATTGA
>NZ_JBGMEL010000054.1:0-799 GCF_041447225.1 Microbulbifer echini
TTGCGCGATCTGGCCAGCTTTGTTGTACTGGTAGCGGCGCTCCAGAATGGAGTTTGACTGAGTCGGATCGGATACCGGACCATTGGCCTTGCCCAGGCGCAGCTTTTGCAGGCGGCCCTGAGGATCGTAGTCTCTCTGGCTTTCCAGCCCATTGCCGTGCTGGCGCTGACTTTCCCTACCCTGTTCATCGTGGCTGATGCTGGTGATCAGTTGGGCGGCGTCACCACCGACAGGGCGGCGGTGCAGGCTTTGGAATTGGCCAGCGGGATTGAAAGCGAAGTTCAGTACTTCACCATCGGGTAATGTTGTGGCAATACGATTACCGGCGGCATCGTATTGGTGACTGAGTTTGTCTTTTCCCTGCCAGTCGGCCACAACACGCCCATTAGCATCGTACTCCCAGCGCAGTTTACGGTGAGCATTTTCCGCTTCGATTAGCTGACCGCTGCGGTTGTAGCGGAAGTTGGTAATGCCGTCGGGGGTGACTTCTTCTAACAGGCGGCCGAAGGGGTCGCGCTCGAAGATGGTGTCGATACCCTTACCAGTATCAGTGTCGGTTACGGCTCTGGAGCTGATTAAGTGGCCAGCGCGATTATAGGCATAGCGGCTCACGCGGCCGTCGAAGCCAACTTCTTCAATCAGGCGCTCATTGAGATCGTATTTAAGCTGGTAGCGCTCTCCGTTTTCATTGGCGAGGCCGACTAAGTTGCGCTCGCCGTCGTAGTGATATTCAAGTCGGCTGCCGTCCGGGTTGGTGCGGGTCTTAACCTGACTGAGGCCGTCGTAGGCGTAGCAGGTA
>NZ_JBGMEL010000055.1:0-704 GCF_041447225.1 Microbulbifer echini
AACATCGACTTTTACGGCGTCAGCAAGGTCGATGGTGGCGATGACAGCGACACCTTGGTCGGCCTGACCGATACTAACTTTATCTTGAGTGATAACAGCGGTGGCTTTAGCCACAGCGCGATCGACTTTGTCAGCTTAGAAAATGTGACCGCCACTGGTGACAGTCAGTTGGTCGGCACCACACAGCAGGAAACCTACACCGTTCAGAATGACGGCCGTGTCGAAGTGAACGGGGTTTACTTTACCGCGCTCAGTGGTGTCCGCGCGCATGCGGATGGCCTTAGCGGTCTGGACGATATTGTTGACGCCACCCTGTACAGCGCCGGCCTCGCCCTGACTGGCAGCGTCAAAGAAGTGGAGCTGCTGACCACGCCGGATACCAATTTTGTGTTTAGCGGAATCGGTCAGGCACAAACCCAATTCCTGGATGTGTCCGCCAGCGGTGAGATCGCGGTTGTCGCCGGTGATAAAGCCCTCGATATCGCCAGTATTCACTTCACCAGCCTGGATCAAGTACAAGGCGGTGGCAGCAACACCGCAAAGGTTATCGCCGATGTCAGCCTGAACAACTCCGATACCGTTGGCGACTTTGACAGCAGCGATATGCTGTTCTCCGGTTTTAATACGGTGAACGCCGACAGTGGTATTACCCTGACCGGTACCGATGCCGCCGACACTTTCACCGTACTTTCTACAGCGAATCA
>NZ_JBGMEL010000056.1:0-662 GCF_041447225.1 Microbulbifer echini
CGGCCTAAATTCAATGCCAGGTCATTTTTTTGCCGCCTGCAGCGCAGGTTATCTTAGCGTTATGCATCTTAGGGATTACATCAGGTAGCAATATGGAATTGTTTGAAATAGTTAGGACTCTTACAAAATATAAGGCATGGGCAGATGAATTGACCTTTTCGGCTGTTAGTAAGCTTCCTGAAGGTGAAGCAATTAAGAAGCGACAAACACGTTTCGGAAATATGATACATACACTTAATCATGTCTACGTAATAGACGACATATTTAAGGCCCATCTTTTGGGTAATTCCCACGGATATACAGCGCGTAACACCGAAACCCATCCTTCACTTGAGCACCTATGGGAAATGCAGAACGCGATGGATAGTTGGTATGTAGAGTACGCTGAAAAAATATCAGAAAAATCCTTGTCTGAAATAGTTAATTTTCAATTCGTGGGTGGTGGTGAAGGAGCTATGTCACGTGCTGATATGATTATCCACGTGGTGAATCATTCAACTTACCACAGAGGATTTGTAGGGGATTTAATGTATCAGGTTCCAGCAACACCACCGGCCAATGATTTTCCTGTATTTTTGAGGGATATTCACGCGAATACATAACAAGTGACTATGGTTCTTCGTCAAGCTTTTAAGCCATATTTTCATCCCAGTATGTGTTGT
>NZ_JBGMEL010000057.1:0-637 GCF_041447225.1 Microbulbifer echini
AAATCATTAAGCGATAAATGTATTGTACCAGCAGGTCCAATTATTGGCGTGTTATCATCTTTTCCACTCTTAGTAAAACCAAATAATTTTTTATGCCCCCATGGCTGACTTAATTTTCCCTCTATATCTTTAGGGGCACCAAAGCCACCACTCTCAATCCCTAAAGGTGAAAAAACCTCTTTTCTAATTAAATTTTCCCATGAAACTCCTGCCTTCTTTTCAGCTATTACACCTGCAATCGTATATCCGACATTTGAGTATACAAAGGTTTCACCTGGCGTTACTTCAGGCCGCTGAGAGAGTATATATCGCACTGCTGATTCTCTTGCAGCCATTCTTTCACTACCAGCGTTTGGATTTTTTAAGCTAACCAAAAGCGAGAAATTGGGTGTTGCTCCCGATGTATGTGCAAGCAGGTTGCCTAGAGTCACATCATTCCATTCTGAATGGATGTTCTTTTCGTCAGGAAAAACATCTTTGATAGATGTATCCCACTTCAAATCACCTTTTTCAATCAAGCGAGCAATCATCGTAGCTGTAAAAGATTTAGTAATGGAACCAATATGCCATAGGTCCTGCTGTGAGACGAGAACACCATCGCCTTTTTTACGCTCGCCGCTAACCGAAAGTCCAATGA
>NZ_JBGMEL010000058.1:0-589 GCF_041447225.1 Microbulbifer echini
GAGCCTGACCGCCACGGCCAATCAGGTGGTGCACAACGGGGTCACCATTACCGGCGCGGAATCTTTGAGCGCTGGTAACGGCCGCCTGAGCAGCAGCGAGGATGACCGTTACGCCTTCAACGCCGACGCCGATCAAGTCACCGTCGACAGCATGGTGTTTGCCAACCTCACCAGTATTGCCGCCAGCGGCAGCGCCGACAGTGTCAGCGGCGGTGCCAACCACGGCTGGAGCCTGACCGCCACGGCCAATCAGGTGGTGCACAACGGGGTCACCATTACCGGCGCGGAATCCCTGAGTGCAGGCAATGGCCGCCTGAGCAGCAGCGAGGATGACCGTTACGCCTTCAACGCCGACGCCACCGCAGTCACCGTCGACAGCATGGTGTTCGCCAACCTCACCAATATTGCCGCCGGCGGCAGTGCCGACAGTGTCAGTGGCGGTGTCAACCACGGCTGGGCCCTGACCGATCAAGCCGACCAAGTGGTGCACAACGGGGTCACCATTACCGGCGCGGAATCCCTGAGCGCAGGCAATGGCCGCCTGAGCAGCAGCGAGGATGACCGTTACGCCTTCAACGCCGACGCCACC
>NZ_JBGMEL010000059.1:0-581 GCF_041447225.1 Microbulbifer echini
TCAAGATCGGCCGATCAATCCAAGCGCCAGCAGTACCGAATGCAGCTTGATGGTTTGGTACAGCAGCGCTTTATAGCCAGTAAAGAACGTAGTGGCGCCCCTCGCCTGACGAGGGAGTTGGCCAGTGAGGGGAGCAAATATAATCAAAAAACAGTTGCTGCCAGCATGCGTCGACAGGGCCTACGAACTAAAGCCGCCAAGAGATATAAAGCCACAACCTACTCAAAACATGGTCTGCCAGTGGCCCCAAATCTGCTCGAGCAGAACTTCAATGCTGAAGCGCCGAATCAGAAATGGGTCGGGGATATTACCTACCTACGAACAGAAGAGGGTTGGTTATATCTAGCTGTAGTGATAGACCTCTATAGTCGGCTGATTATTGGTTGGGCGATGTCGGAAACGATGACGGCTAGATTGGTCTGTGACGCCCTTCAAATGGCTCTATGGCGACGTAAGAAACCGACGAATGTTATCGTACATACTGACAGGGGAAGCCAGTATTGCTCTAAAGATTATCAATCTTTAATTACAGCGTATGATCTGCGGTGCAGCATGAGCGCCAAAGGTAATTGCTATGATAA
>NZ_JBGMEL010000060.1:0-530 GCF_041447225.1 Microbulbifer echini
GTGGTTTAATTCGAAGCAACGCGAAGAACCTTACCAGGTCTTGACATCCTCTGACAACCCTAGAGATAGGGCTTCTCCTTCGGGAGCAGAGTGACAGGTGGTGCATGGTTGTCGTCAGCTCGTGTCGTGAGATGTTGGGTTAAGTCCCGCAACGAGCGCAACCCTTGATCTTAGTTGCCATCATTAAGTTGGGCACTCTAAGGTGACTGCCGGTGACAAACCGGAGGAAGGTGGGGATGACGTCAAATCATCATGCCCCTTATGACCTGGGCTACACACGTGCTACAATGGACGGTACAAAGAGCTGCAAGACCGCGAGGTGGAGCTAATCTCATAAAACCGTTCTCAGTTCGGATTGTAGGCTGCAACTCGCCTACATGAAGCTGGAATCGCTAGTAATCGCGGATCAGCATGCCGCGGTGAATACGTTCCCGGGCCTTGTACACACCGCCCGTCACACCACGAGAGTTTGTAACACCCGAAGTCGGTGGGGTAACCTTTTTGGAGCCAGCCGCCTAAGGTGGGACAGA
>NZ_JBGMEL010000061.1:0-507 GCF_041447225.1 Microbulbifer echini
CTACGATAGATCATGCACCAAGTCACCTTTGCCGAAGCAGAATACAATCTGAAGCGCCGTAAAACTCGTCGAGAGAAGTTTCTTTCTCAGATGAATGCCCTCATTCCTTGGCGGCGACTGGAAGCTCGAATAGCCCCTTGTTATCCACGCGGCAAGCGTGGCCGAGAGCCTTACCCATTGAAGGTCATGCTGCGTATTCATTGCATGCAGTTGTTTTACAACCTCAGCGATCCAGCTATGGAAGATGCGCTATACGAAATTGAATCTATGCGTAATTTTGCAGGATTGACTTTGAATGGCCCAATTCCCGATGAGACAACGATTCTTAATTTTCGCCACTTGCTGGAGTCAAATCAGCTCGGCACAACCCTATTTGAGGAAATCAATAAGTATCTTGCTGAGAATGGTATGGTATTGCGTGAAGGCACCATTGTAGATGCCACTATTATCTCGGCTCCATCTTCGACTAAGAATAAAAAGAAGGAGCGTGATCCAGAAATGCACCAG
>NZ_JBGMEL010000062.1:0-505 GCF_041447225.1 Microbulbifer echini
AAACAAACAACGTGAAACGTCAATTTTTATTTTAGATGCTAGACAAACTAACTTTATTGGAGAGTTTGATCCTGGCTCAGGATGAACGCTGGCGGCGTGCCTAATACATGCAAGTCGAGCGAATGGATTAAGAGCTTGCTCTTATGAAGTTAGCGGCGGACGGGTGAGTAACACGTGGGTAACCTGCCCATAAGACTGGGATAACTCCGGGAAACCGGGGCTAATACCGGATAACATTTTGAACCGCATGGTTCGAAATTGAAAGGCGGCTTCGGCTGTCACTTATGGATGGACCCGCGTCGCATTAGCTAGTTGGTGAGGTAACGGCTCACCAAGGCAACGATGCGTAGCCGACCTGAGAGGGTGATCGGCCACACTGGGACTGAGACACGGCCCAGACTCCTACGGGAGGCAGCAGTAGGGAATCTTCCGCAATGGACGAAAGTCTGACGGAGCAACGCCGCGTGAGTGATGAAGGCTTTCGGGTCGTAAAACTCTGTTGTTA